>JACCSP010000150.1 GCA_013812905.1 Pyrinomonadaceae bacterium | reverse complement strand
ACCCCAAGGTCGGGAGTTCGAGTCTCCCCCCCGCTACCATAAAATCAATAACTTAGCGGTTATCGCTGGTCCCTATCTTGCCAGACTTTGCCAGACTCCAATCAGAGTTGCCTCCAAATGCGGTACACTGAGTCTGGCATTCAATGGGATTGCTAAAGAATCGTCAGGCAAAACGCCCTTCCCGGATCTTGGCTTTCGCCGGCTGACTAGGCAGGGTGATGGCAGTCCACGCTTCGCCGCCGCAAAGGCTTTGAGTGGTTGATTTGCGACAGACCTTGGGAATTGTTGCCCCAAGTTCTGGTTAGCCAAGACCCGGCGCTAACCGTCCCCCCCAAAAACTGAAACAGCAAGTAAGATTAGAGCTGGCGCTGCCTGGTCGAACCTGCCAGACACTGTGGGCGATGATTGTCCTGGCTCCAACTATAGGTGCATCGAGTGAAGAACTGAGGACGACGCGAGGATGAAGTAACGACAAAGTCAAGTTCGACATCGGCCTTCGCCTAGCGGTCAATACCCGAAGCGCGCGAACAGAAAACGAGCCATTCTTTTCATGCTGTATGGCCCGAGGAAGGTGTAACCCTTGATGCTGTGCTAGCAGGATGACGTTAAGATGACGACATTTTGTCGTGAGACCTAACCGGACGAAGCATGACTTTGACGGCTGCAAGTTCGGGAAATATTGGTTCATCTCATTTTGGGTGAGATCAGGTAAGATGGCTTCGAATGGACTTAAAATCCGTTGACCGTAAGGTCGTGCGGGTTCGACTTCTGCCCTCTGCACCAATCATTTCAATGACTTACAAACAGTCAGTGTTTTGAGTGTGAAAAGCACACGGAAGCTGGGTCCGTTGTCCAACTACATTTTGAGTCTGTAGCGTTGAGGAAAGATCGTGGTTGCCGTAAGGGCATAAGACTATGGCAGATCATCGCTCACTTTAGTGACTTCAGCAACTGGGCGATGGGTATTCCTAAAACGTGAAATCGCGCGTGAGCTTGATTTGAAAACTATAGGACGGGCGTTCAAGACCAACGCCGGTCGTCTGATTGTAAATAATGAAGAGATCGCTATTGGGGCGATAGATATAACGGAAACGAACGTTGATGGTTGATATTCGGGCGGCTGAATTCACTTGCAGCAAAGCCGAAGTCAAAAGCTGGCGGGAGAAGTTGTAGTTCACTCTTCCGGCGAAGAGGTTGGTCGTGAAATTACCTTGCGGCAATCGCACATTATTAAATCTATCGGTGAAGTCGAATAACAAATGTTCGTTTGGTCTGAAGGTGATTCCACCTGAAATCTCATCTCTCTTTCCCGAATAAAAACCGCCCCACTTATATCTGCCCGTTAGTATCAATCTCTTGCTGCTATCGCTAGTGAACGATGCTTGTGGGCGATTGAAGTTATAGGTGCCTGGCGGAATTATGATCCCGCGTCTGATCTCAAAAGGGGTGTTGAGCACGTCGGTAACATTTTCAATAGGACGAACGAACAAATTGGATGAGTTCTTGAATTGAGTGTCCCACGAAAGCTCAATCTGCTTCGTCGCTAACTTGCCTCGTCGATCGGTGTAATATTCAATTTGTGTTTCAAACTCCATTTCGCGCACGTGAGGGATGAAGCGAGGTCGAGGTTTATAAGCAACCTGGCCGAAGTATTGATGAATGCCGTTCCGCTCGACGAACCCGACTTCGGGATTGAAGTTTGATCCGATGTCCTCATATACGGTAATGAACCTCCAGAGGTTATTCTCGAAGCGTGAATCAATTCGGCCCGAGATAAAACTTGATCGCACGCCCGGCGTCGCGGTGCCCATGACGAACGCCTTGATCTGATAGTGATCAGTGAGGTTGAACTCAGCGTCTATTCCCGCGCCACGATTGTAGCGAGGGCCGCCCGATGAAATAGCGCCCTGCCGATTTACAAACATCGCGCCGATGAAGGACCGCTTAAGGATGTCGCGCTTGATTCGTGCAACGGTAAAGTGCTGGCGCGGGATTCCGAATCCTGACGAGGAATTGCCGAGCTTGCGCGTCTGCACTTGCAGAACGCCCACATTGTAGGGACCAATCTTGCCTGTGAGTTTGGCACCGTAATCGATTGGCACGGGAGCGCCATTGTCGGTAAGCCCGATGCGACGCGTGAAGAAAAGCTGATTGGCTTCCGTTCTACCGAAGAGGAAGACACCGGCATTCTCGAGGAAGAAATCGCGCTTTTCAGGAAAGAAGACTGAGAAGCGACTGAGGTTGACGACCTGGCTATCTACTTCTGCCTGGCCGAAGTCAGGATTGGCTGTGAACTCTGCGGTGAGCGACGGGGTGATTCCGATCTTCGCGACTTCTAATCCGACCTTGGCTTGCACACCAACGTCAAAGCCAGGCTGCCCTATTAGAGGCGCGCCTTCCCGCCAGCCACCTGATGCGTAGGGTTTTATCTCCACCAATCTGCGACGTTTGATCTCCTCGACGCCCGTAAGCTCCCCGGCCTGGGATACTCGCTCCAACCCGAAGGACCTCTGCCAACTACTCCACAGATCCTCTTCACTTTTTCGGCGAATGATACGCGCAATATTCAAGCCCCATGCCGTCTCTCCTTCAATGAAGCGTAGAGTGGTAAGCGGGATAGCAATCTCAACGGTCCATCCGCCCTCATCGATTCGGCCTGCCGAAACCCAAGGCGCATCCCACGACAGATTCACATCGCGACCCTCATCAGTTATCAGCGCGTCCTGTTGTGTACCCAGAGGATTAACTGCGAAACGAAAGGCATTTCGACGGTCATGGTAAGTATCGAGGAGAATCTCGACCTTATCGTCGTTAGAGAAACTAGCGTCGCGCACCAGCTCCCGTGCGTTAATGTGTGCTGGTTCAGAGTCAAAAGCGTGAATACCTATGTAGAGGTTCTTCTCATCGAAGAGAAGACGAACTTCGGTTTTTTCGGTCGCGAGGGTTCCCTCATTCGGCTCTTGTTGGCGAAAGTCGGTAACTGCCTCTGCTTGGGACCAAACTATCTCGTCCAGCTTTCCGTCAATCTTGATTGGTTCCGTAACGCGTAGTACTCGAATTCGGCGCGTGCCCTCCTCTTGCGAGGGCGATGGCGGGTAAATCGCTGCCGGCGCCTGTACGTTGTCATGTCCAGCAGGTTCCTGCGCGGGAGTAGTTCGGTCTGTAAAAGCAGGAGAACCCAAAACGATTAGAAGCGCCGCGAAGGCACGGTTACGTTTGATATTTTCGGGAAAGCCCATGATGGCAGTAGGCACTGAAGAAGCAATTCTCGGCAAGAGTTTACATTAGGTTTAACCAGATCGATCTTTTCTCCCAGATATTTGCCTGAGCAGAAGGGCGTTTATGAGATCATTTCTTATTTAATGGGTTCGCTGTTGATGATGCTGTGCCGATGAAATGGACCACACGCGACAGCATTCGGGTAATCGAGCAGCAACTTGGTTTTGGGATAATAACTGGACCATGGAGCGCGCCTCTTTCTTATACGATGCGCTGTATGCGATCATAGGGCAAAGTTTAATGGTCTAGCGATTTAAGGTAGTAAGCACGAAGTTCACAGTTGCCCTCAAGCAACAACCGGAGGTAGTTCATGAACAGATCCATGATTGCGAGCGCGTGTGCGCTGCTGATTCTGATCGTCCTCGCTTGCAGTGCGCCGAGCGGTTCGACGAGCGTGTCACCCAAACCTGATGCGGTCGAGTCCGAGAAACCTGCGCCGCTGCAGGAGCCCGGCAAGATTCTCATTTATAACTTCGACAGTGATACGGCGGGTCAGATGCCGGCGAAATTTCACACAGGCTTAACAGGACAGGGGGCGAAAGGAGCATGGGAAGTAAGAACAGATTCTACCGCGCCTTCACAGCCGAACGTGCTTGCCCAGGCTTCAACTGACAATACTAACTATCGCTTTCCACTCGCCATCGTTGACGAAGGCTCATTCCGTGACTTGGATCTGAGCGTCAGATTCAAGCCAATCAGCGGTAGGGTGGATCAAGCCGCTGGGTTGGTTTGGCGTCTCAAAGACGCGAATAACTACTACATCGTCCGCGCTAACGCGCTCGAAAGTAATGTCGTCCTCTACAAGGTGCAAAACGGCAAGCGAGCAGATCTACCTCTTAAAGGGGAAGGTCGCACTTACGGGAAGAAAACCAGCGTGCCTTCTGGCCAATGGAGCGAGCTGCGCGTGGTCGCAACCGGCAATCTCTTCGAGGTCTTCGTTAACGGTCAGAAGCTTTATGAGGTAGGAGACGACACCTTCACAGACGCCGGCAAAGTTGGCTTATGGACCAAAGCCGATTCGGTCACTTACTTCGATGATCTGCGCATAGTTGCGAAATGAAACCATCTAAAAGGAGGATAGGTATGAAAACCGTTCGGAAGAGTGAGACCAATCGGCTCAGGCTGAAGATAGTTAATTGGAGATGTTCCGCGCGCCTTTTTAGCTTTATCGGGGCAACCATGGGTTTTCGAGGCACTCGCGGCTTACGCGACATTACAGGCACAAGGGGCGAGTGACAGCAAGCCAACGCGCCTGGTTTCTATCAGCGTGACAACCGCGCCCACAGTGGACGGGAAAGGAGACGATTCGGTTTGGCGATCTGCTGCCCCGCTACAAGTCGTCGCCAAGCGAGTGCTGCCTCCTGACATCGGGCGATCCACAAGCGTGTCGATCCGGTCGGTTCATACCGATACGCACATCTATTTCCTGGTTTCGTGGGAGGATGCGACCCAGGACATTTCTCATAAAACGTGGATCTGGAACGCCGAGAAGAAGGCCTATGAGGAAGGGTTGGATCGGGAAGATATGTTCGCTCTGGGCTTCGAGCATACGGGGCCTTTCACCGCCGATATGCTGTCGCCAGTTAAGAGCGTGTGGGAGATCTGGCACTGGAAGGCATTCCGCACCAATCCTCAGGGCTACGCAATGGACAAGACCCACCACTATTACGCGCCAAAAGCCTGAGGGTAGGGCAAACCCGCACAAAGCCAGAGACGGCTCTGAGGTCTGGATCGCCCGGCCGGAAGATGCGGGAGACATGTAGAAAAAAACAGCCCGCGCCGACATCTTATCAAGGAGAGCGCGTGCCGCAGTATGTTACCGGTAATCCAAATGGCAGCACAGCCGATGTGCGCGCTAAAGGGGCTTGGGCCAATGGCCGTTGGACACTGGAGTTCGAGCGACGCTTGCACACGGGCCACCCGGACGACGGGTCCTTCAATACAAAACGCGTTTACAAGATGGCGCTGGCTGCCTTTGACCGGACCGGAGAGATGGACAAGGCGTCCGGCCTCGTTGAGTTGAATTTTGCGCAGACTCGGGGAAGGAAATAAGGCAACTAGGAAATGGATTACAGGAGAAAGGGTTAAGCATGAAACGTGTTTCGAGACGTGAAGCATTGGGGACTATGATTGCGGCAGGCGCGGGACTCACACTCGCAAGCTCCGACGGTCTTGAAACCGTTCTAGCCAAGGAAGAGAGGGAAATAATGACGCTTGAAGAACAAGTCACTGATTCTATGTCAGCTCGGGCTTTCCGCGGTCAGCACCAGCCGAAGCCTTTGCCATTCGATGCGGCGAAACTTAAGGGGCCTCTCGGAAAAGCTCATGAGATCCCACTGGGAGAACAATTATGGCGGAGCGGTCAAGGCGCTCAATATAGTCGAGCAGCGGCTTAATGCCATGCTGGCTGACAAGGATCTCCCGCCTTATGTATACGGCGATCTGAAGCGGGAAGAACTGGTCCGCACGGGATCGGTCGTGCTGCACGAGTACTACTTCGCCAATCTCGGCGGCGACGGCAAAGCCGGTGGCAAGATACAGGATTTGCTCAAGCAGTGGTTCGGAAGCTACGAGCAATGGGAAGCGGAGTTCAAGCGAACAGCGAATGCTCTGGGCGGTGGTTCGGGCTGGGCCATTCTGGCGTACAACCTGCACACCAGAGAAGTTCACAATTACTGGTCATGGGACCATATGCACAACGCGCCCACAGGTCTTCCACTGTTAGTGCTGGATATGTATGAGCATGCCTATCATATGGACTACGGCGCAGCCGCGGCTAAATACGTTGATGCTTTTCTCCAGAACGTGAACTGGGAAGAAGTCAATCGCCGAGCTGAGACGGCAGTTAAAGCAGGTTCATGAAGCGATCAAAGTAGTCGGAAATTCAGTGCGGACACAGAGCAGGAGATTCTATGGGCAGTTGTCATCAAACTGATTCAATCAAGTCAACGTCTCACATTATCGATTGCCTTAAGCGTTTTGCGTTCGCGTTGAGCATCGCGCTCATCCTCACATCATGCAGTGGAACTCAGCGCAGTTTTCAGACAGGCGACTCACCTAAGGAGGTGACGATCTACGTCTCGACTGATCGCGTCTTCTCCGAACCGATCCTGCGTGCCTATGAGCAAAAGACCGGCGTGAAACTTAACGCGGTCTATGACACGGAAGAGACAAAAAGCACCGGTCTGGCGAACAGACTACTTGCCGAAAAGAACAACCCGCAGGCCGATGTTTTCTGGTCGAACGAGCCGGTGCGCACGCTGGTGTTGAAAAAGCGCGGCGTGCTGATCCCCTATCAGTCAGCGATGGCGGCGGGCATTCCCGCCGTTTTCAAAGACCCGGAGAACTACTGGACCGGGTTTTCAGCGCGTATCCGCGTAATCGTTTACAACACAAAACTGGTCAAGCCCGAGGAGGCTCCGAAGTCGGTATTTGATCTCGCTGATCCGAAGTGGCGGGATCAGGCTGCCTTGGCAGACCCGCGCTTTGGCACCACCTCATTTCATGTGGCTGCGCTGTACGCCGAGCTGGGCGACGATCGCGCGGACGAATTCTTCCACAGGCTGAAAGCGAATGGGGTAAAGATCGTGTCGGCAAATTCGGTCGTGCTTGATGCGGTGGCTCGTGGAGAGGTAAAGTTGGGAATTACAGACACTGACGATGTCAACGTGGCGCTCGCAGCCAACAAGCCGGTAGCGATGGTCTTACCTGATCGCGAGGGAATGGGTGCTCCTGTAATGCCAAATATGCTTTCGCTCATTGCGGGCGCTCCGCACTCGGAGGCCGGCAAGAAGCTGATCGACTATCTGCTGTCGCCGGAGGTCGAGCGGATGTTGGCACTATCGGAGGCCGTGCAAATCCCCCTGCGACCAAGCGTGGAAGGACCAAAGAACATTCCGCCACTCTCGTCTTTCAAGCCGATGACACTTGATTACGGCAAGGCTGCGGACCGCGTCGAAGACGTTACCCGCCGGTTGCAATCGATCCTCGGACTCTGAGGCTGAATCTCAGCTATGAGAACTGCGGCCAAAACGGTCCCACGGCGCGCATTCATGTGGCCATCGGCACGCGCTGTCATACTTGGCGCCGCAGCGATCTTGTTTGTTGGGATTTGTGTACTGCCGACTGTTTACATGTTTGGCGTTTCTTTCGCCGGAGTGGATGGCAGCTTCAGCTTCTATCACTATCGTCAACTGCTACTCGATCCCCGTGAGCGTGATCTGCTACTTAATACTGCACTGCTAGGCACCGGGACGGCGGCCCTGGCAACTATCATCGGCGCACCGTTGGGTCTGCTGCTGGCACGTGCGGATCTGCCAGTCAAACGCTTCCTCAGGCTCGCACTCGTCGTGCCCTTAGTCATTCCACCCTACATTCTGGGACTGGCGTGGATTTACATCGGCGGATCGGCTGGAGTGCTCGCACGGGTGCTCGGACACGATCTGCTGTCACATTGGACCTACAGCCTGACCGGTGCGGTGATCACACTCAGCATCGGTTTCTATCCTCTCGCGATGTTAGCGACGGAAGCGGCAGCGCGCCGCGTGGACGCGCAACTTGAAGAGGCGGGCTTGATGGTAACTCGGCCGCTTCGTGTGCTGCGCCGGATCACGTTGCCGCTCGTTGCGCCGAGTATTGCCTCCAGCGCCCTCGTCATCTTTGTCCTTGCGCTGTCTGAATTTGGCGTTCCAGGATTGCTGCGGGTGCCGGTCTTCACCACAGAAGTCTTCACCGCGTTCGCTGCACTCTACGATTTTGGAGCCGCTACAGCGCTTGCGGTCCCGCTATTGGTCGTAGCGCTCATTGCCGGCGTCGCAGTCAAACTTCTCGTTGGCAAACGGATGATCACAACGCGGCGCAGCACACACAGCGGCCTGGCTTTGCCACTCGGTGGTTGGCGAGCGCTGACGATCGGGAGCGTAGTCGTGGTGCTCTTCTTATCAGTAGGCTTACCGCTGACGGTGCTCGCGATTGAAGCGGGACGAGTGGAACGGATTGTTTTTGCGATTAGGACTTCCAGCGAAGCGATCGCTAATAGCATCTTTCTCGCAACCATCGGCGCGACGCTGATAGTGGCTCTCGCCGTCTTACTGGGTTATGGGCAAGCGCGGGCGCGGACACGATTGCGCGGCCTCGTCGATCTTGTCTTCATTGTGGTCTTTGCCGTCCCGAGCACAGTGGTCGGCATCGGACTCATTAATCTGTGGAACAGACCGGGATTGCCGGGGGAAGTCTATAAGAGCACGGCGATCATCGTCATTGCGTATCTCGCGAGGTTTGTGCCGGTCGGTGCTCTCATCCTGGCTGCGAGCGTGCGCCAGATGCCGGTCTCATCCGAGGAATCTGCGGAAGTTGCCGGGGCCGGCTGGCTGCGCAGCTTCGCTCGCATCGTGCTTCCCCAGATCCCCAACGGGCTTGCCGCCGCGTGGGTGGTGGCGTTCATCCTAGCTTTCGGCGAACTCGGAGCGACCGTGCTGGTTACACCGCCCGGCGAGTCGACGCTGCCCGTTCGCATTTACACCATGATCGCCAACACGCCGTCGAGCGAAGTAGCGGCCTTAGCATTAATGCAAGTTGGCGTCATTATCATCCCGCTCGCGCTGCTGGGCGTCTTGGCGCGCGGTACGCGGTTAAAGTGGTAAAGCAAGGAGGGGATTATGTCCGATTCAGTGAGTAAACCACGAGCAAATAATGGATAAAGCTTTTCTAAGGCTCATCGAGGTGACAAAGCGATATGGTGAACGAGTGATTGTTGACCGTGTCTCACTTGATGTTGCCGGTGGCGAATTCGTGGCCTTGCTCGGCCCCAGCGGTTGCGGCAAGACCACCACGCTGCGCCTGATTGCTGGCTTGGAGACGCCTGACTCGGGAGAGATTTGGATCGGGGACAAGCAAGTCGCGGCAGAAGGCCGTAACCTTGTCGCCCCTAACGCGCGCGGTATCGGTTTCGTTTTTCAAGACTTGGCCCTGTGGCCGCACCTGACCGTTGCTGGTAGTCTCGATTTCGTTCTTGCGTGCGCGAAAGTGCCGAAAAGAGAACGAACAAAACGGATCACTGAGGTGCTGCGGCTGGTACGCATCGAACGTTTCGCGGGCAGCCATCCGGGGCAGCTGTCCGGCGGTGAGCAGCAGCGGGCGGCGCTAGCGCGAGCGCTAATTGGGGGCCCGCGCCTGTTGTTGCTCGATGAACCGATGTCCAGCCTCGATGCTGATCTCAAAACAGATTTATTGATGGAGCTGGCTGGACTGCAACGATCGCTAGGAGTGACGGCCCTCTATGTCACCCATGATCAAGCCGAGGCCAGAGCGCTCACCCAACGCATCGTATCGATGCGCGAAGGTCGGATTGAGCAGGCAGGCTTCGCTGGAGAACCGGTAAACGAGTTTGTGACGCACTCTGAGCATGAGAAGACAGAGATAATTTAGCGTGGTAACGGATCCCGTTTGCTGGTTAGATTCGGTGTGATCAGATCAGATCAATCGAATGACAACCGAAAACAAGCCAGTCGTCGGAGAGCCATGCGGGGCAATCGCAGTGCCCTTTAGCAGCGCGCGATCTGCTCGGCGCAGCGTTTCGTTTGGCGAAGCGTTCCGCTTCTGGTTCAAACTCGGTTTCATCTCTTTCGGCGGCCCGGCTGGACAGATCGCGATCATGCACCGCGAACTGGTGGAGCGGCGGCGCTGGATCAGCGAGGAGCGATTTCTTCACGCGCTCAACTTCTGCATGTTGCTGCCCGGCCCGGAAGCGCAACAACTCGCTATTTACATTGGGTGGCTAATGCACCGCGTTTGGGGCGGGATCGTCGCCGGTGCATTCTTTGTTATTCCCTCAATCTTCGTCCTGCTTGCGCTCTCCTACACCTATGCAGCCTACGGTAATGCTCCGGCTGTGGCTGGCGTGCTCTCTGGCTTCAAGCCGGTAGTCGTCGCCATCGTCGTCGAGGCTGTCTTGAAGATCGGCGGCCGCGCGCTCAAACGCCGTGCTCATTTCCTCATCGCCACTGCTGCCTTCGTTGCAATCTACTTTATTAATGTCCCTTTCCCACTCATCATACTTGCAGCTGGCCTCGTCGGGCTGGCGGGCGCACGCTTCTGGCCGGAGGCGTTCAACGCCGCGCCGGCGAAAACAAAAGAAGCTTATGCCAAGACAGAAGGCGACGGACAGGTGACGGGTGGGCTGCCGCTCGCCATTGACGATTACGCACCGCCGCCGGCGCACACAGTCCCTTCTCGCGTTCACTTAATCCGCACGCTGGCGGTCGGCCTTGCGCTTTGGGTGCTGCCTCTCGTTGTGCTCATCCTGTGGCGCGGGTGGGGAAGTTTGCACGCACAGGAATACCGTTTCTTCACGCAGGCTGCGCTCGTCACATTCGGCGGCGCGTATGCCGTGCTTGCCTACGTCACACAGGCGGCGGTTGGCTCTTACGGATGGTTGACGCACGCACAGGCAGTTGACGGACTTGCCCTCGCGGAGACTACGCCCGGACCGCTCATCATGGTCCTGCAGTTCATCGGCTTCATGGCCGCGTGGAACAACGCGCAGGGCATGGATCAGACGGCCAGCGCGATCACCGGCGCACTCGTAACCACCTATGCGACGTTCTTACCGTGCTTCATCTTCATCTTTCTTGGAGCGCCCTTGCCAGACTTTGCCAGACTTGAGTCAAAACAGCCTCAATTGCGGTACTTCAAAATCTGGCATCCATCTGGGGAACGCAAAAGAACTCTGAGTAAATTCGTCCTTCTGGATCATGGCTTTCGCCGGTTGGCAAAGCACAGTGGCAGCGTTCCAACGACTGGTCGCCACAAATACCTTAAGTGGTTAGATTTGCGACAGACCTTGGGCGTCGTTATCCCAAGCCCTGAGTACTCTCGAAGCCAGGCGCGCGAGAGTAACCCACCATAACCGCGGTCATCAGGCGCAACACTCGCGACGCTAACATTGGTGCTTCCTCGACAATCGGGAATCTGATTTACGCCAAATGGTCGCAGTAATCGCGTCCTTCGGACGGGAGGCCTCAAGAGACGTAGTGCAAACTATACGCAAATGGGTTTGTAGCAAGTCCGATTCGCCATCCGCCGTCTCGGTTGACTATCAGCGGCGGGATGTTACGATCTCACAGGAGGTCCGCAGAGAAATTGACTAAGGAGGGCGCGACCAAAATGAGTAATACTCCTTCTGAAACCGCTGCATTGGGTCTCGCTGGGCTGTCCCACCAGACGGGCCTCATCCTGCGATCCGTTGACGCTGTGACGGTCAACGACCTTTTCGATCAACTTGAAAAACACGACCCGCAAGAACGAGCCAAAACCTTGGAATACCTGATGGGCGCTCTGAACGACACGCGAACACCACTTGGGGCCGAGCCTGCTTATCTGAATGAGTGAGCTGATCCTCCTTGATATCGATCCTCTGGGAATCATCTCCAAACCCAAGCCAGTCACAAACAGTCGTTACATGCGGAGAGTGCAAGAGCCAGGTGGAGGGACAACATTATTGGTTCCCGAAATTCTGAGAGTGCTCGTCCTGTAGCGGATAGGTTGGCAAACAACAAACGAAAGCTGGATCTGCTAAACGAAGTCCGCGACCCGCTTCCCGAAACTGAGAAGATAGATTCCTACCGGCTGATCTCTCCTGGCTAAACCGTAGAACTCTTCAACCAGGTATCCGGAAGCTATTGCCTCGGTAAACGCCCACCGTGTTGCTTCTCGCCAGCTCGCCGCTAATTCCGGGTTCTCACGCTGGAGAGTGTTGATGTCTGCTGGGATTTCTACAAAGAGT
>JACCSP010000266.1 GCA_013812905.1 Pyrinomonadaceae bacterium | reverse complement strand
AATCCTGGATGTGAGATGCCAACTCCAGCGGCATAACCACGATCATCGAGCGGGATGGTCCCGTGAATCTCAAGGGCGTCCGCACCGAGGCCTCGATGCAGCGTCAACTCTCGCTTACTTCCTCTTGATCCAGTCACCACGCGATTTACAATTGACAACAGCGGGTCAGGTGGGCCAGTCGTAATCACGGCAGGCGCGCCCATTGCGGAACCGGGCTTAACAAATAAATCCAGAGCATTGTCGTTGATCGTAAGCGCACTCACTTCCGCTCCGTACCACCACTGCAAATCCTCCCAGTTCCACCCGGAACCATATCGCGGGCCGGTAAAGTAGGTTTCATCGCCGACGAGATCACCTTCAACTCGCTTCACTCCCGCCCCTGCGATTTGCGAGGCGAGTTCATTGATACCTTTGAAGTAGTCGCCGCCGTTAAAGCGGGCGGCAATCGAAGGGTCGCCTCGACCATAGATCGTCAGGTCACCGCGCAGGATGCCGGCTGCGTCCGGCCGCCCAGCAGCATAGACCGACGTCACGAATCGATAATCGGGCGATAGTCGATCAAGCGCTGCGGCCACGGTATAGAGCTTCATATTCGACGCCGGTCGCAACAGCTTGCTCGCATTTTTTTCAAACAGGACCTTACCCGTCTCGAGCGAAGTTACTTTGATTCCCACCATCGCCGGTGCTAATTCCGGCTTGTCGAGCACCGCCGCGATGCGCGCCTGCAATTCCGCAATTGTTTTCGGTGGGTTACCAACCCGCACCGCCTGAGTCGGGGCCGGCTCATCAACAGCATTCGTTACCGGCGTGGGACGCGAACTCGGAGTTGGTGACTGAGCGAGTGTAGGGGACTGAGCAGGCGGAACAATCACCCTTCGATCGCGCTGCGGTTGCTTCTGCTGTGGATTGACAGGAGGTATTGCCGTTGCGCTAAATGCCGCAACCATAAGTAGACTGATTAGTTTCGTTAGACAGGTCTGACAGATCATTATTTAGAAGGCTGTTGGTTGACTAGCGGTGCCGGGGAGAAGATTTTAGATGTTGTGCTTCATGCATTAGCCGAACCTTGGACATTAATTCCAAGAACCGTGGGTGATCGCGAAGGGCGCTCCAGTTAGGATCATTCTCAAAACACGGGCGGTTCTCGTTGCCCAGAGCGATGGATTTGTTGAGCCACTCAAACGCTTCATCGCGCAGGTCTTCAATCGCATAGACCGAGGCAACTGAGTAGGCGATGTCCGGATCCACCTCTGCATTTCGAATCACCGCGTCCGTTATTTGCGCACGCGCCTCTTCATGTTTGCCCTGGGCGCTTAAAAACATCGCCAGGAAGGGCCGCACCCCGTGCATATTTGGACGCCGGCTGATTACCTGCTGCATTAGTTCGGCAGCCGCGTCTGTCTGCCCTGTGTAATACAACGCCAGCGCCCGAAACGTTCCCACGAGTGGATTGTCCGGCTCGCCGGCGTTATCGAGTTGGCGCATAGCCTCATCGAAGTGGCCCATGTATATATGAACGATGGCCCGGTTATAACTCGCAACTACGTGGGCCGCCGGATCGAGACGCACCAGACGATCATAGCTGCGCAGGGCTCTGCCATATTCCCCGTCTAACCGGTGCAAGGTGGCCTTAACAAAGTGCACCACTGCTTCATCTGGCGCTTCCTTGCGAGCGCGGGCCACTTCTTCGCGCGCTTTTTGCTTCTCTCCACGCCACATGTAGACAAAAACTATCAGCATGCGTGCCTCGATCAACTGCGGATCAATCGCTAAGGCTCTGCCAAAAGCCACCTCCGCCCTTTCGAAGTCTTCCGCGCCACCCAGGCCTTTGAAAACGCGGTTGACGTAAGAAGCGCCCAGACCGTCGTGTGCGAGCGCGAAATTCGGATCGAGCTCAACCGCTCGTTGAAAGTGTTCTATGGCACCGTTGCAGTCTTCCGGAGCGATAGTGCGAAAGATGAAGCGGGCAAAAAGATCTCGCCCACGCAAATATTGCTCGTAAGCCGCGGCGTTTTGCGTTGAAGGTTTCGCTATGCCCGCCTGCTCGGCGTGGCTGAGCTCGAGACGCAGACCCTCAACAATGCGTTGGGCGATAGTGTCCTGGACGGCGATGATGTCCGCCGCGGAAGTGTCAATTCGATCGCTCCATAGAATCTCACCGGAAGCAACGTTTAGAAGTTGAGCTGTTACGCGAAAACGTTCACCAGCGTGCATGAAACCGGCAGCGAGAATAGCGCTGACATTCAGCTCCCTGCCGATCTCACGCGGATCGATTTGCTGGCCCTGGTATCTGGAGATGACGGATGAAGGACGTACGACGAGCGAGCGCACGCGCGCCAGTTCTGTGATTACCGCGTCGGCCAGAGAGAACTCGTAAAAGCTCGAGGCAGGGTCGTTACTCAAATTTCGGAAAGGCAGGATTGCGAGACTCTGTTTCTCCTGATCGGTCAGAGTAGTGGATGGCGTCTCGTGATCGCCTTGCCTGCCAGACGTGATCAGAGTCGGTGCGGAAGTTGGGGCTTCCGACCGGGTGATCGATTTGAGCCACCGCACCGCCCGGGAGACAGGACTCGTGCCGCCCAAATAGCGCGGCGGTTCAGGAGTGACACCAACATATGGCTGGCCGGCCGATTCGGATACTGAAACTTCCTGTAACACCTTGCGCAAGTCGTCGCGCATTTCTTCCATTTTTTGATAGCGATCGCGAGGCTCTTTGGCCATCGCGCGATTCAGTATCTGTTGGATACGCGACGGAATAACCTCACTTCTCAATTCGGCAATAGGTTTCGGAGCATCATGCAATACTGCATGTCGCACATCGATGGTCGTCTTCCCTTGGAAGGGCCACGTGCCCGTTAACATCTCGTAAAGCAGGACGCCGGTAGAAAAGATGTCGGCTCTTTTATCGACCCGATCGCCGCGGGCCTGCTCGGGAGCGGCATATGTTGCCGTGCCGTAAGGCACGCCAACTTCTGTAAGCTCCGTGCGGTGAATACCGGTAGCGGTCGCCTCAGTGTCATCGAGTAACTTCGCGAGGCCGAAATCCAAAATCTTGACCTGACCGCTGGGAGACACCATGACATTGCCGGATTTGATATCGCGATGAATTATGCCGCGAGCGTGGGCTGCCGCCAGGGCATCTGCCACCTGAATGGCAATCAGCAGCGCGGTCTTTAGTTCCAGTGGGTGACCGCCTACCAACTGTCGCACGTTGCGTCCTTCGATGTGTTGCATTGCAATGAAGTGTAAGCCTTCGGCTTCATCGAGATCGAAGATCGTGCAAATGTTTGGGTGATCGAGTGAAGACGCCAGACGGGCCTCGCGCTCGAAGCGTTTTAGATTTGCCTCTTTAGCAGTCAGCTCCGGAGGCAGAACCTTAACCACAACTGTGCGCCCAAGCTTGGTATCGGTGGCTTTGTAGACTGTGCCCTGCCCGCCGGCCCCGAGCTTTTCCAAAATGCGATAGTTGCTTAGATCCTTGCCGATCATGTAAACGACGATATCAACTCCTCAAAGCTCGCGGTTGCGGTTCCTACTTTCGCAACGACGATGCCGGCAGCGTGGTTTGCGAGGTTGGCAGCTTCGAGCATCGAGGCTCCTGCTGACATGGCGGCGGCGAGCGTAGCAATCACCGTATCGCCGGCGCCGGTAACATCATAAACCTCGCGTGCGGCTGTTTCGACATAGATGGGCTCGCCATCACCCTCCACCAATATCATGCCGCCGGGCCCCCGGGTAATTAGGACCGCATCACAGTTCAGCTTTTCTCTGAGAAGCTGAGCCGCTTGATGCAAACCCAAATCGGAATCTTCCTCCAGATTAGTCATCCGCAAAGCCTCATAGTGATTTGGCGTGACCAGCGTAGCCGGTCGGTAGGATGCGAGATTGCGGATCTTCGGGTCGATTAGCACCGGCATGCGGTCATAAGCGAGCGGAAGCACTTCGGCGAGAATGCGAGGAGTCACGACGCCTTTGTCGTAATCCGATACCACGAATGCATCCGCATCGCGAATTGCGTCTTTTAAGATGCTGATAATCCGATCCTCAGTCCGCCCATTGACCAGTGAGCGTAGCTCCCGATCGGCGCGCACGACCAACTGGCTGTGCGCGATGATGCGAGTCTTAACAGTTGAAGGTCGGCTTTCGTCAATGACGATGCGTTCGTCCGATTGCAACGGACTAGCGTCCCGCAAACTCGCTCGCAACCGTTCGCCGGCAGCATCTTTCCCCACCACGCCCACGACGCAGGCCTGCGCGCCCAGGGCAATCAGGTTCGCCAGCACATTCCCCGCCCCCCCGAGATGAACTGATTCGCGGCGAATTTCCACTACCGGCACTGGCGCTTCAGGAGAGATGCGTGTCACATCCCCCCAAACAAACTCATCTAGCATCAGGTCGCCGAGGACCACGATCTTCCGATCGCGGATTGACCCTATGATTTCGCTGGCGTCGTGTTTGGTAAGTTTCACGATAGTTCCGGAGGCTCGCAAATCCCTACTGCGTTTCTCTCAGTACGCGATCAATAGCGCCAAGCACTCGCTCCACCGGTACCCGTTTAATACACTCCGGCTCTACAAACTTTTCACAGAAATACCCATGGCACGGCTGACATTCCAGCTCCTCGACCACAACCTCAGCGGGCGCCTTGGCCCAGGGACGCCAGTGGGCGGTATTGGAAGAGCCGAAGATGACAACGGAAGGGGCACCAACTGCCGCGGCCATATGCGCGATGCCGCTATCGTTGCCCACAAATAGACGCACCTTAGAGAGAAGTGCCGTAACCTCCGGTAAAGAGAGATCGGTAAAAGCTACGACTGGCGTCGTCGTGTGCTGCTTCAACTTATCGGAAACCCGCGCCTCGGTTGATCCTGTGATCGAAACGATTGCCAAACCGCGAGACGCCAGGCTTTCCGCTACTCGCGCAAATCTATCTGTCGCCCATTGCTTGGTATCAAATGCAGCCGCCGGATGGATCACGGCGAGGGCCGTTCTGGTTGTGTCTAAACCTGCAGCGCGCAGCCGTGTTGAAATATTTGCTGCAGCCTGGTCGGTGACTGCCAATCGTGTCGCCGGACGATCCGTTACCGGCACGCCCGTCCAACCGAGCAGGGCAAGTTGTTGTTCTACGGAGTGTGTCTTGTCTCGTCCCCAAAGTAATGATGACGGGGGCGCAAGATGGTTGTGCAAATGCCCGTATTGATAACTTGAATAGCCAACCCGATGTCGGGCGCCCGAGGCCCGTGTTAGCAGCGTGGCTGTGGTTCCACCATGTAGATTGTATGCGACGTCATACTGCGCCGAACGTAAGTGTCGCGCGACTACAGCACGCGCGGCGGTGCCACGGCGTTTCAGCGTGATCACATTATCAGCGTATTCAAACCCCTCAAGTACAGGCGCGACCCAATCCTCCAGTAAAATGTCTACTCGAGCATGGGGCACAAATCGTTTTAGGGCGTAGAGAGATGGCGTGGTCAAAACCGTGTCGCCGATAGAGCGAAGCCGCACGACTAGGACACTGTGCACGCTTTGCCAGTCCCAGCGCGCGGGCGCGAGCGGCTGAGCTGATTCTTCGCTGCGCAAAGTGTGCATCGCCACGGTACGCATCCGGGGAGACGCTTCAATTATTTCGCGCAGACCCTTCATTTCGGCTCAGGCTGTTCATCTTCTATCGTCGCTTCGTCAATGAGCATTACCGGAATGTCGTCGCGGATGGGATAGACTCGTTTACATTCAACGCATTTGAGCGCGCTACCATCAGGTTTTAATTCCACTTTCGCCTTGCATGCAGGGCAGGCGAGTATTTCCAACAAATCTTGACTAATCGCCATGACAGGACCTCTCCAGTGGCTCAGGAATTAGCTGTGCACAGGCGTGCTGAAAGAAGCTTTTTAGAGGATCCAAGCTTATCACAACACAGTGGGCGGTAAGCAGTGGGTTTATGTGGGTTCACCGAACGTGACGGTACGATGGTACGCACCCAAACCTAGTCGGTATCTTCAACTGAGCTACTGCTAACCTTCAAATGGGGTATGGAGATTAGAAAACTTAGGAATACTGTTTGGAGAACCCTTCGGCCAACCCGGTGATGGTCATGTTCTCAGAAATGGCATCATGCGGGATGAGGAGATACTTCCAGGGCTTGCCGCCGTGCTTCGCTGCGTTCTCGCTGGCGTGCCGACACCAAGTTACGGCGACCTCGCTTTTGGCAAGAACCTGAGGATCGTCCATCTCGT
>JACCSP010000135.1 GCA_013812905.1 Pyrinomonadaceae bacterium | reverse complement strand
CGAGTCTTAAACTTCGGACACACAGTCGGACACGCACTGGAAAGCATGACGAAATATCGACGCTTTCGACACGGAGAAGCGGTGGGTTATGGGATGCTCGTTGCCGGACAGTTGTCGAGAGATCTAGGCTTGCTTGCCACACCCGAGTTAGAATTACTACGAGAGACGGTCCGGTTAGCCGGATCATTACCGGCAGCCAGTGACCTGGATACAGGCGCGATCATGCTTGCAATTCTCCGCGATAAAAAAAGTGTGGATGGTAGGATCAAGTGGATTCTGCTCGAACGAATAGGACGCGCTCGCGTAGTTGATGGGAAAGAGATCACGCCGCGACTTTTGCGCTCTTCGATAAGAGATTGTCTTAAGAAGACCTATAAGAATTGATTAAGGAGTGTGGATGACGGACTTTGCCAGATCTAGTGAGCGCGGAGGCGCGCGGCTGAAGTTTCTGATGGTCATGGCAATTCTTGGTGCGGTGGCGTGCGCAGGCTATTACTACGTTCCCGTTGCTTACCATGCTTATCTTTACAAAGACCTGATGCAGACTAAGGTGGATGCGGCGGCTGCCCTGGCGTACCCCCCGGCGTGGGTGACAGATCAATTGACCAAGAGTGGTCCCGAGTACGGCGTACCGCCAGAGACCGTAATCACGCCGACGAAGGAGAATGACCGCATGCAGGTGAGAGTGCAGTATAGCAAGAGGATTGAATTTCCCGGATACACTTACCTGTACGAATTTGATCACACCGCTCAGAGCACCCAGTTCCTGGGTAAGACCAAGTAAAAATTAAAAGGGCGCAGGAAGGTGACTTCCTGCGCCCGTGAACTGAGGACTATCCGCAGATTACGCAGATAAGATTAACGATCCACGAAATCAAACGAACTCCTTGGTTCTTTTCGTAGCATTTCGTGGATCGTTTTCCTTTTGGTTACTGCTAAACAGTCTTGTATGTGAAATCTGCGTAATCTGCGGATAGTTGTTGGCTCGACTACCGTTGAGCGCCGTCGAGAAAGGCTTTGAGTTTGCGTGAACGCGAAGGATGCCTCAGCTTGCGCAGGGCCTTGGCTTCGATTTGGCGAATACGCTCGCGGGTGACCGCGAAGTGTTGGCCCACTTCCTCCAATGTATGTTCAGACCCGCTAGTGCCCAGACCGAATCGCATTTTGATGACTTTTTCTTCACGCGGCGTTAGGGTGGCCAACACTTCATCCGTAATCTCTCGGAGGTTCGAAGCAACCACCGCATCCGCGGGATTTAATATCGATTTGTCTTCGATGAAATCGCCCAGATGCGAATCTTCCTCCTCACCAATTGGTGTCTCGAGCGAGATTGGTTCCTGCGCAATCTTCAACACCTTCCGCACCTTCGAAACCGGTATGTCCATCTTCCTGGCGATTTCTTCGCTGGTGGGCTCGCGTCCCAGTTCCTGCACGAGCGCCCGCGAGGTGCGGATTAGTTTGTTGATGGTCTCGATCATGTGCACAGGAATTCGAATAGTCCTTGCCTGATCGGCGATGGCGCGGGTGATGGCCTGGCGAATCCACCAGGTAGCATAGGTAGAAAACTTATAACCTCGCCGCCACTCAAACTTGTCCACCGCCTTCATCAGACCGATGTTGCCTTCCTGGATCAGATCAAGAAACTGCAGGCCCCGATTGGTGTATTTCTTGGCGATTGAAACGACGAGCCGGAGATTGGCCTCGACTAGTTCACGTTTAGCCTGGCCAGTCTGTTGCTCACCGATGACGATTGACTGCAGCGAGCGTTTGATTTCAACAGGTCCTACGTGGTGATCCGCCTCGATTAGCGCCAGACGCTTTTTGGCCGCCGAAATGCGGCGCTTGAACTCTTTCTGATCGTCCGGCTTAATCCGTTTCTTAGTGAGCTTTTCGGTGTAGTTGGTTATTTCACGCTCAGAGTCGCGAACTTCTTTCTGAACGGCACGGATGGCATTGATCAAACGCTGTCGCGCGCGCTCGGTCATACTCAACCGTCCTATTTCCTGGGCGATCTCCAAACGAAAGCGCGCCACTTTGCGGCGGAGTCGCAGCAACTTCTTGCTCTTTTTCCCGCGCGTAATCTTTTGCTCGGCCCGGAGTTTCTCCCACTCTTTCAAGGCTTGCTTGGAAATCTTGCGGATATTTTGAATGCCTTCGATGGTC
This sequence comes from Pyrinomonadaceae bacterium, assembly GCA_013812905.1. GTDB lineage: Bacteria > Acidobacteriota > Blastocatellia > Pyrinomonadales > Pyrinomonadaceae > PSRF01. The sequence goes on along the minus strand of JACCSP010000135.1, from coordinate 22,414 downwards.
CAGTTGCGATACTCCTCGGCTTTGTCTTCATCTCCAGTGAGCTCAGCCTGCTCTGAAAAAAGCACGATCTCTCGAATGTTTGCAGTACCAGCTTCGAGGGCTTCGCCGATTCTGAGTAACTCCCTGACGGCAAGTGGCGAACGCGCGATGGCTTTCTGTGTCTTCAGCTGCCCTCGCTCAATGCGTTTCGCTATAGCCACCTCGCCCTCACGCGTCAGCAGCGGTACCACCCCCATCTCGCGCAGATACAAACGAACGGGGTCGTTGGTTTTCTCGAGTGCGCCCGCGGAAAGATCGAGCTCGATATCCTCGTCGAGGGATTCTTCTTCGTCGTCGGCAACCACGACGGCGGCCTGCTCGAGAAGTCTCTCGTCGGAATCCGCAACAGGAATATTCGAACCCTCGAGCTTCTGCAGTACGTCCTCGATGTCATCTGGTGAGACGACATTATCCGGCAACTCGCGATTCAAATCGTCGAAAGTCAAATACTTCTTGTCGCCTCCAAGCTCCAGTAGTCTCTCCATTACATCATCCCGATCTTTGTCTTCAATACTCACTTCTTATCTGCTCCATTAGTCTCCAAGCTCGCAATCGTGCGTTGCGAAACGATGCCACTTGGAGAACGTTTGTCGAAAACCAAATTGCAACCAAAACCAGAATCTCAAAGGCCCGTTTGCATTGCTTCTGCCTTAGGCAGTAGCGCACCTCGGCGTCGGGCAAGTTCAATTTGTTCACTCGAAAGCGCGGAAACTCGTTCGCTATCTCCTGCGCGTTCGGCTGTCGCCAACTCCACCCTTATTTCCTCGATCCGATGATTGAGTTTCATCAGTCGAAATGTCTGGACACATTCTTCCGGAGTATAGTGTTCATTGGAAGCATGTAGGGAGTCACTCATCAAAAGCATCGGCAGCAGCTCTAGAGAGAGCGCGTCGCCTTCCGTCTTTCGGCTCAGAGTCTCGAAATTTACCTCTGTCCCTTCAATTTCAAGCTCAAGCAAGGCTCGAAAAATGGCGGCCGTCGGCAGATCTTCGTAATCTTCAAACCTCAAAATAGGCAATACACCGCGGCGTAAGGCCTCATCAGCAAAGAGTAGACCCAACAGTCGTTGTTCCGCCGGCGTGGCATCGGCCTCTCGGGTCAGCGCCCTCCTGGCACCGGCCGTAGTGTCACCACCTCGGACAAACTGCCATAGCTCACGCCGTAGCGACGGGTCTGAGATTCGTAGCGCATCCGCGGCAATGTCGAAATACTCACTCTTCTGAAACCGACTGCGGACAGCACGAATAAACGGGAGCACCTCATCAATCGCCGCCTCCTTCTCGGCAGGATTAGTAAGTTTGCGATCCCGTACAGCCTGATCGATTACGAATTGTATGTGGGGTTGTGCCTCGCCACGTCGCCGCTGATACTCGTTCGCGCCGGATCTTCTGATGAATTCATCCGGATCGGCGTTGTCCGGAAGAACCAGCACCTTGACCTCAAGGTCTTCTGCCAAAAGGGTCTCGATTGCTCTCTTCGCCGCCTGCACCCCCGCTCGGTCACCATCATAGTTGACTACTACCTTACGCGCAAACCGAGCCAACAGTTTCACTTGGTCGGGAGTAAGCGCCGTGCCGAGACTGGCCACACCATTATGAATGCCAAACTGGTAAGGAATAATCAGGTCGAGGAAACCTTCCACCAGAATCGCATAGCCCTGGCGGCGGATTTCATCCCGCGTCAAGTTTAAACCAAAGAGATTCCGCCCCTTCACATAGGCAGCGGTCTCGGGCGAGTTTATATACTTCGCGTCCTCATCCTTTAGCGTGCGGCCACCAAAAGCTATCGGTCGTCCCTGGATGTCCATTACCGGAAAAATCAGTCGTCCACGAAAGCGATCATACGAGCCGCCTTCTTCTTTCTTAACTACCAGGCCGCTGCGCTCAATCTGAAGCTGACTCGCACCCTTTTGTCTAAGGTGCGATGAGAGCGCATCCCAGCTATCGGGTGCATGGCCCAGTCGAAACGTTTTTCGCGTTTCATCGGTAATTTCTCTCTGCGCAAGATAGTCTCGTCCTATTCCAGACTCCGCGCCCCCATGTTCAAGTTGCTGCTCCCACCACTCGAGCGCCCACTTATTGAGTTCAACAACTTCATCCACTTCCTGTCGCCGCGCTTCGAAACGGCTATCGTCAACCAACTTGGGCAACGGCACGCCGCTCTTTTCAGCGACGATCTTGATGGCCTCAGGAAACGCGACCCGTTCCATCTCCATCACGAAATTAAAAACCCCTCCGCCCTTGTGGCAACCGAAGCAGTAGAAGATTTCTTTCGCCGGGCTCACTGAGAAGGAAGGCGTCTTCTCCTTGTGAAACGGGCAACAGGCCATCCAGTTTGCGCCTTTCTTCTTTAGCGGCACATAATCCTGCACCACCCGCACAATGTCCGCCTGACGTTTGAGATCATCAATGAATGTTTGTGGATACCGCATGCTTTGTACTATTGCAGAAGTTCCACTACGGTCGCACCGGAGCCGCCCTGATCTTGGGGTGCGGCTGCGAAGCGGGCCACATGCGGGTGATCCTTCAAGAGCTCTGCGATCGCGCGACGGAGCGCTCCGGTGCCGTGACCGTGAATGATGCGCAACTGACTGAGGCCCCCGAGAGATGCGGCGTCGAGAAACTTGTCGACCGCTTCTACCGCTTCATCCGCCCTCCGTCCGATAACGTTTAGCTCCGAGCGGGCGATGTCTTCCGACGAATTGAACTGAAGCGCGGGGTTGCTCGTGGGGCGCAGCTTTGAGAAACGGCCTCCTGTGCGTTTAACTGGTGTCGTTTCCTCCACCAATTCAAGGTTTTCCAATTTCTCTCGGAAGCGCAGCGATTTTACTCGCACTTCGGCTTCGTCGCCTTTGACGCTGTCAACAATGCCGACCGAGCCGAAAGAACTGAGGCGCACATGATCGCCCACGGCGAGATCTCGAGCGGGTGCTGCAACGTACTTCGCATCCTCTTGCTCAGATAATTCCTGGAGCGAAACTTTAAGGGATGCTCCAGTAGCTTGATTACCGGTGACGACCCGACCCTCGCGCACAACCCGGACGGGACGGAAACTGGTACTGTTGGGAGCCGCACTCGGCTCCCGGACTCGCGAATTGTTTTCGGCGCGCTGGGCTTCGCGTTTCAGTTCCGCCACCCGACGTTGGGTTTCTCGTTCAAGCTTTAGCCGTTCCGAGCGATCCTGAATAGTGGCGAGCAGTTCCCGAGATCGCCGTTCAAAGTCGTGCACGATTTTCTCGAGCGCGCCCTGAAAAGAAGTCTGGCGCTGGCGTTCTTTTTTGTCGGCTTCTTTCTCAAGCGAGGCAAATTTCGCCGCGACCGCAGCTCTCTCCTCATCCAGCGCCTGACTCAAGGTGGCTGCTTGCTCGGATTCGCGTTTAATGCGGCGCAAATATTCTGTGGCCTGACGTGATGAGTCATTCACGCTTGCAGAGGCGGCACCTATTATTTCGCCTGAAATTCCGAAGCGTCGAGCGATTTCCAGACCGGAGGATGAGCCGGCCACGCCGACGAGCAAGCGATAGGTTGGACGCAGAGTTTTATCGTCAAACTCAACGCTCGCGTTTAGCACCGCCTCTTCGTTGGCTGCGTATACCTTCAGACCGCTGTAGTGAGTGGTGGCCATTACATACGCACCGCAAACTTTGCGAAAATGATCTACCACGGCAACTCCTAGCGCAGAGCCTTCCTCCGGATCAGTGCCAGTTCCCACTTCATCAAGCAAGACCAGGGCTGGCGGTCGGCAGATCTCGATCATGCGGGAGATGTTGGCCACATGCGAAGTGAAGGTCGAGAGATTTGCGGAGAGGGACTGGTGGTCGCCAATATCAGCCAGCACTGCAGCAAAGAAAGGAACTTGGGCGCGGCGTGCGGGCACAGGCAATCCCGAGAGAGCCATCAGCGAAAGCAATCCGGCAGTTTTAAGCACGACCGTCTTGCCGCCGGCGTTGGCGCCCGAGATGATCATAGAGTCGTGCTTGTCTTCGAGCGAAAACGAGACGGGCACCACTGCGCCGCCCGACGCCCGGAGATTTTCTTCAAGCAGAGGATGTCGGGCTTCTGCGAACTCAACGGTGGAACAGACTTTAGTCTCTAATGAGGCATTAATCTTGAGAGATTCCGGTGATGAGTGTGGGCCACAGACTGAAGTCTGCTCGCCGGCGCCTACCTCAGGAATTACGCAATTGAAATTCTGGTAAAAGACTGCTTTGGCGTTTATGAAGTCAAGCTCAGCAATGGCGGCGGCGGCCATTTCGATTCCCGCCAACTGAAGCCGCAGTTCCTCAGTTAACGCGAAAAGAATACGGTAGATCTCCCGCTGTTCCGTTTCGCGCAGACTCTGCAATTCGTTGTTGCCATCAATCGTCTCGAGCGGCTCGACGAAAGCTGTCGCCCCCGAAGAGGAGAACCCATGCGCCACACCCTTAATGCGTCCTTGATGATCAGCTTTGACTGGAATTACAAACCGATCGTTTCGGATGGTGACTAGCTCATCCTGCACAGCCTCCTCCGATTTCCGCATCAAGTTTTCCAGCGAACGCGTGATGCTCGAACGAAGCCTGGTTATCTCGTGCCGAACACGAGCCAGCTCGGGGCTGGCACGGTCGTCCAGATCTCCGCTGGGTAAAATCTTGTTGGCTACGCGGGCAGAGATACTGTTCAACTCGCGAGGAAGAGTCGCAACGATTTCTGCCAACACCGGCGACTCTTCGCGCTCGGCGAGGATGGCTGCGCGGGCCGACATCGCCTCCTCGCAAAGCCGCGCTAATTCAAGAATCGTGAGTGATTCTAATGAAGCTCCGTCGACTCGGAGTCGCGCAATAGCCTTTGCCGGGTCCTTGAGTTCACGGAACGACCACGTCGCGCCACGCTTTCGTAATTGCACGCACTCAGCCGAAGCGGCCAGGGCTTTTTGCAGTGTCTCCAAATCATCGAGCGGCACCAGGGTGTCCACGCCCGCACGCCCCATGGACGTCTGCGCTCCGCGACGCACGAGGGCCCGCAGTTCGTCAAACTCCAAAGTGTGAAAAGCCTGGTCGTGCATGTAACCAAGGAGGTCAAGGTGACGAAGGCAAGTAACACGAGGCATCGCTACTTTCCGTACGCCCGAACACTTCTCCTAAATGATTTATTTTTGATTCTAACACCGGCGAGAGGAATTCACACTGAGAAGGAATCGTGCAGGTCTCACACCGGTGGTCTAACTCCGCCTGGCGGCCGGGTCGACGAAAAGCAAACTGACCCACCCTCCGCAGGCGGCTTGCCCCGCCGTAACGCGGAGATGCATGATACGAACGCAGATGTCCAAATACGGTCACAGCAACAGCAGGGCCAAAAGATTTGCCCCCGTTGGAATAATGTTCGCCATATTGGGGTTGCTGCTCTTCGCCTACTCAGTCAGGAAAGCCGGCGTGGCCCAGATCATCGGCGGAATTCAGCGACTGGGCTCTGGTTTCCTGCTCATCCTCGTGCTTTCCGCAATCCGCCACGTCGTCCGTTCGATCGCCTGGACCAAATGCTTTGAATCGCCATACGAGCTTCGCTTCCGAGACGCTTTTGAGGCGCGGTTAATGGGCGACGCCCTGGGCAACGTTATTCCACTCGCCAGTATGGCTGTGAGCGAGCCATCAAAAGCTGCATTTGTAAGAGACCGTGTGCCACTAATGGCAGGCCTTTCAGCACTGGCCATTGAAAATATTTTTTACAGCCTTTCGGTCGTACTCTTTATCTTCTCAGGTATGGCAGCTCTGCTGCTGAGTTTCCAACTCCCAAAGCCTTTGCGTTATGCGGCAATTGGCTCCCTGGTAATAATGCTCGTAATCGCTCCTCTCGGATATCTGATTATTTCCAGGCAATGGAAGTTTTTAAGCGGCGCCTTTGCGTGGTTAGGTAATCGCACTGGCGGACGCGGCTGGATCGAAGTGGCTAGCGCTCGAGCTCAGACTTTGGAAGAACGCATCTACGGCTTCTACGAAAGAAATAGCGCGCGCTTTCTTCCCATACTTGGACTCGAACTATGTTTTCACCTGGCGGGCATGGCGGAGATCTACACTACACTTTCATTTATCAGCGAAACCGTTGCGCCCACGGTGCTAACCGCGTTCATTCTGGAATCGGTCAATCGTGTAATCAATGTGGCGTTTAAGTTCGTGCCGTTCCGCACGGGTGTGGATGAGTATGGGTCCGGAGCCCTCGCGAAGGTGTTGGGTTTTACCAGAACGACGGGGGTAACGCTGGCGATCGTCCGCAAGGCCCGAGATATCTTCTGGACGACAATTGGCGTCTTGTTGATTGTTCGGCGAGGACTATCGCTGCGTGCAGCGGTCAATCAGAGCGAAGAAATTGGCGACGACATTGATAGTGAAGCGATTGTAGGGGCGTCCCTCAGTGGGCACCCCAGGTTGCCTTAGCAAGGGGGCGCCAACGGGGAAGCGCCCCTACAATTATTCGTAGGCCAGAGCACTTACGGCGTCGAGGTTCGAAGCGCGAATTGCCGGATAGAGCGCTCCCACTCCTCCTCCCAGGATACCAATCGCAGCCGCAGTCAAGGCCCAGGACCAGCTAAACTCGAAGATCAGACCGTAAAATTGGTGAATCAGATAACCGGCAACAAACGAAAGCAGAAAACCCGCGACCAACCCGATCCCGCTGATCAGTAGCGCTTCTTTTTCAATGAGTCCGATGATGTAACCGCGTGACGCACCGAGGGCTTTGAGGATCCCAATCTCGCGCGTCCTTTCCGTGATAGTCGTATACATTGCCAGCATCACAACCAGGGCGCTGACTACAGCGGCCAGCCCGACCAGTACGCGCAAAAAGACCGGGAGGTACGGGATATTTTGCTCGATGCTCGTGAAAACGTCTTCAGTAAACTGGATCTTGTTACCAGGTAATTGTTCGACAATGCGTTTGGCAACCTCGGCCTTGTCACTCGAACTGCGAACCTTCACCATAATGTAAGTAGCCTTATCCCTGGCCTCGAATGCTTCTTGCATAGCTGCCAGCGGCATCTTTACGCGAGCAGTTGACTCTGGGGAGTAGATCCCTGCCACTCTATATGGTTTGTCACCCATTAGCCTCAATTCACTGCCGACACCAAGTTTGTTGTTGCGCGCTTTCGTTTCGTCAATCACGACTTCGTAATTCCCCTGCGGCGCGCGTCCGGCGACCAGGTGAATGCTGTTCATGCGGGAAAACGGTTCCCAGTCGACTCCCTCAATTCGCTCCAAACCAAATCCGCGATTGCTCTGAAGAACATTTACAATAACCGGCAGCGCATCCTCGACGCCCTCAATCCCTTTCAGTATTGCGGCATACTTGGTGCTGATATTTGCTGTCGAGGAGGTCAGCTGCATCGACCCGGGTCGCGTGAAGATTATCTCCGCGCGCAGGTTTGACCCACGACGCTGCAGATCGTTAGACATGCCGCGCGCTAATCCGGTAAAGAGCATAACGAGGCTTACACCGAGAGCGATACCGGCCACACTGACCAATGTGCGCACAGGGCGCTGACGGATGTTTGCACGAATGAGATTGTCCATATTTCTTTGTCAGAAAAAGACAATTGTCAGAGACTCCTAACATTTGTTTCTCTATACGTATACATTAAGGCATTGGATGAAAGCCAACAACCGCAGCACGCTTCTGTTTCTTAGCTCGCCAATTGCCGCAAGCAATCCCTGTTGCTTTCAGTTATAATTGGCCCATTCAATCACAAAGGGATTTAGATCTTGGCGAGTGATATCAAGTTCAGTTCTTCCGCGCCGGCAGTCGAGATTGACCCCCGCAAAAGCTCGTGGCCCGCAGTTGAGCTGGATCGTCGTAGTGGTCTACTCGCAAGTCTGGACTGGACCGTAGTCGGAACTCTGGCGTTCTGTGTCATGCTCGGGCTCTGTCTGCGAGTAAGCAGCCTCGGAGCGATTGGGTTTGCAGAAGACGAAATGAACAAGCTCGATGCCATCCGAGCTTACGAGCGAGGCGACATTAGCGCGAACGCTGAACACCCGATGATGATGAAGGCGCTGATGTTCGTTTCGGTGAAGACCGCAAGCGCCTGGCACAACCTAACGGGCCGCGCAGTAAGCGACGAGTTCGCCTTGCGTTTCCCGAATGCCATCGTGGGCGCGCTTACCGCGATTCCGCTCTTCTTACTAGCGGCCGCCTATTTCGATCGGTGGACCGGACTATTGGCTGCCGGATTCTGGGCCTTTGGAATCAATGCTATCACTCTCAATCGCGTAGGCAAGGAAGACACGCTGTTGGTTTTCTTCATGCTATTCGCTTTCTATTTCTATGTGCGGGCTAAACAGATCTCTCCCCGGGACGAGGCGGCGGGACGAAGAAACTATATTCTCAGCGCAATTTCGTTTGGCTTCATGCTCGCCTCGAAATATTTTCCTCACTACTTCGGGCTCAACGCTCTCTTTCATCACAAGTTTCACGTCCGCAGACGCGAGCCCGGTGAACTGAGTGGCAAAACCCCCACCATCTTCTACGTATTAATACTTGTTACTTTTCTGCTCGCAAATCCGGCGGTGTTGCTGCCCCAGGTCTGGGATTATCTGAATGCGTACACGGGCGAGCGCTTGTTGGACCATACCGGCTATTTCTTTGGCGACCAACTCTACAAGAACAACATGTCGAACACCCCATTCTGGGGCACACCCATATACTTCTATCTTCTTTTCATGGCCATCAAGATCCCTTTGTTGGTTCTGGCGAGCTTTCTGGTGGGCTTTTTTGTTTCGCTGAAACGCTGGCGGCACCCGGGACATGCATTTGTCATTTTCATGTTTCTCTTCTGGATTGTTCCCTACTCTCTAATCGGTGGAAAGTGGTTGCGTTACGCGCTCTCACTTATGCCATTGGTCTACATGATAGCCGCGGTGGGTGTCATTGCCTTGATCGGGTTTTTGTCGAAGTTCTTGAAGGCCTCAGGAAAGACGTCACCCATTGTTTCCGCAACTATCGTTATCGTGTTTATCCTCCTCCCGGGCTGGACAGCTTATGCGCACGGGCCTCACTACGCGCTTTATATTAATGCTCTAGGTGCCGGGCGATCTGGTTTTTATTTTCCGCACGATGAGTTTTACGATGCTGGGTTGCGCGAGGCGATAAGGTTTGTGAGCGACATTGCTCCTCAGCATTCGATCATCGCCCACGAAACTCCCGCGGTGACCCGATATTATCTGGGACGATTCTCACGACCCGATCTGAACTCGCAGGTGATTTCCAGCGCTGATTTCGATCCGTCGAAGCTCACTGCTCCCGTTTACATCATTGTCCAACGTGGCCGTATATATTTTGAGAATCGTGAAAAGATCGCCTTCATCCGGGCCAATTTTAAAGAGGTTCACGAGGTCAAGATCAAAGAGGCCACGGCGGCAGAAGTATTTGTGAATCAATTGAAGTAGGAGCCTGTCACCGGGACCCCGCCTCCACGTTAAAGGGATTTGAGGCTTAATTATGAAACTGAACCGCAAGCGGCTGCTCTTGCCCTGTCTGTCGGCATTTTTGTTGGCTGGGTTCGTGTCCCCGATCCCGCGAAGCCGAGCCGTAAACCGAGTGCAGATCACAGTGTTGGGGACCACCGATCTTCACGGCAACATCTACCCGATTGACTACTACACAAACAAACCAGACAACCGTGGGCTTGCAAAAGTCGCAACTCTTATAAAACGTGCACGAAAAGAGAATCCCAACGCACTGCTGGTGGATTCCGGAGATACGATACAGGGCACGCCGCTCGAGTACTATCATAATAAGAAAAACAACACACCTCCCGACCCAATGATGCTGTCAATGAATGCCCTTGGGTACGACGCCCTGGCAGTGGGCAATCATGAATACAACTTCGGGTTGAAGGTGCTCGAAAAAGCACGCGGCGAAGCTAAGTTTCCCTGGCTGGCGAGCAACACTTACGAACAAGGAACTGACAGGGCCCATTACCAGCCATACCTCGTCAAAGAAGTTTCCGGCGTTCGCATCGGTATCCTCGGCTTAACGACGCCCGGTGTTCCGGTCTGGGAGAACAGACAAAACTACGCAGGTTTGGATTTTCGTGAACCGGTTAGCGAAGCCAGGAAATGGGTATCAGTCTTGCGTGAAAAAGAGCGGGCAGACGTAGTTGTGATCGCCATGCACATGGGACTAGAAGAAGATTTACGCACCGGAGAAATCAATCCCGGACAAGTGCCTAATGAGAACCGGGCCGCGGCCATTGCGAAAAAGGTTCCCGGCGTTGACGTTATTTTCCTAGGCCATACGCATCGCGACGTGCCTGCACTTTTTCTCAACGGCGTCCTGCTGACCCAGGCCAACCACTGGGGCCGGCATTTGGCACGCGTCGATTTGTATCTGGAAAAGGAAGCCGACCGCTGGCAGGTTTACGCCAAGTCTGCGCGCACGATTCCAGTTGATAACAAGGTCGAGGCGGATCCAGAGATTCTGAAACTGACGGAGTCTTACGACAGGGAGACACAAGCATGGCTATCGCGCGTTATCGGCGAATCCGCAGCGGATCTCACTGCGCGAGAGTCGCGCTTTCGTGACACCGCCATTCTCGATTTGATCCAGCGGGTGCAGTTGGAAGCAGGAGATGCGGACGTTTCAATGGTGGCGAGTTTCAATCCTGACGCGCGCATTAATAAAGGCCCGGTTACGGTGCGGGAAATCGCCGGACTTTACGTCTACGAGAATACACTTGTCATCTTGGAAGTTACCGGTCAGCAGTTGAAAGATGCGCTCGAACACTCAGCGAAGTACTTCCGTTTCTATCAACCTGGAAAGACCGCTGCTGACTTGGTCGACGAAAAAATCCCAGCCTACAATTTCGATATCGCCGAGGGCGTCACTTACGTTCTCGATATTACTAAGCCAGTGGGCCAGCGAATTCAAGATCTTAGGTTCCGCGGCAAGCCTTTGGATCCCGATCAGAAACTGAAGCTGGCTACCAATAATTATAGGGTTAACGGCGGCGGCGGTTACACGATGTACAAGAACGCGCCCGTGGTCTATCGATCGAGTGAGGAGATACGTGAAATGATTATTGACTGGGTTGAACGTCACAAGAGGATTCCCACCGAGCCGACTAACAACTGGAAGATTGTGCCTTAAGAAGTCCAACGTCCAACGTCTGCGTCACAAATCCTTCTTCTTTGGCTTTAGATGTTGGACATTGGAGTTTTGACTTTGGACTGACCATGAAAACCAAAAAGGCAACCGGAGGGGGTTTCGGTTGCCGTTTTGGCTACTACAGTCAGGGGAGGCGAGTCTGGTGAGATACGTTCTCGCTGACTGACGCGCGGGGGAGCTTCAACCCAACTTTAGCGAACCATTGGCTACGATCTCGACCGTCTCCAAGCTGCTTCGGGTGAGCGCGCTCTTGGAAGAAATAGCTGCCACTTGGCCTTCAATAACTCGGTCTTCGCCAGACTTCTGTAACTGCCGACTTGTTATTTCCCCCGGCGTCCATACCTCGGAAAGAAAGTAACCTTGACCGTACCGATGAAATATCAGCTTTGCCGGATGGTGGACTATGCGTGCCTGGATCGGCTGCCTTAAAACCCTTTAGACCCTTCTTTGCATATCTCCTCCTCTTGCTTTTCCAAGCGCCGGTCGAAAGCGGCCCGACCCCAAGCTACGCAGTAAAGCGATCGTTTGATCAAATTCTTACCGGGCTTAACCTGTTCCAATTTCTCCGAGCCGTGCTCTCTCTAGCTACTCGCGTGCCACTCCCAATGGCGAAAAGCTGGTGTCCGTAACAGGAGTGCTGAGCGCTAGTTAAACGCGGCTCCAGAGACTAGATTTTCCTGAAGTCTCTACACGCGGCATAGGACCGCTATCTCATCGGATAGCCCACGTATCTGTTCGGATAGATCGCGTTTGACTAGCAGGATAATGAGCCGGTTAAGCGAGCAATAATTGGTTTGGACTGGCGAAGGTTGAAGCAGTTTAGTTTTAGAGCAGTCGAATCTGGTTTTCTCGACAGACTCCTTCGCGGGCTCCGGAAGATTATTACGGCTTTGACCAAGGATTCCACTTCGCCGCACGCCGGGCATAATGCTGTCATCGTTCCACGGGTTTAAATCTCGTTGCCGGGACCTGGGCCCACGCGACCGGTCTGGCTCTTTGCCAACGCTGTTGCCCGCGACATATTCTGGCGCGTACACTTGCCAGAGTTAGTCCCCGGAACATCGCTGAGTATGAACCCACGACTCGCAGCAATCGCCGGAAAACTCAAAGGCGCCGTTTTTCCGCTCACGGAAGCCTCGGTCACGATTGGTCGAGAAACCGCCGCCAACCTCTGCATTGCAGATCCGTCCGTATCACGACGTCACTCTCAGATCGAGAAAGAGGGTGACCAGTTTGTGATAGCCGACCTTGAGAGCCTCAATGGGACGTTTATCAACGATGTTCCTGTGAAGCGACGCCCGCTTGCGCACGGAGATCGCGTTCGCATCGGCGACTCGCAGTTTCTCTTTTTGCTGCATGAGGGTGACGCGTCCCCAGCCTCTCAATCCAGCGGGGTCCAGTTTGAGGACCACCAATTCAGCGGTTCTACGATCCTGGTCAAATTCAACGATGCCATCTATTTGATGGCCCGGGATTTGAGCGCGCTGATGAAGGTCAGCACCACTGTCAACGCCATCCGGGGTCTCGAAGAATTGCAGAAGACGTTGCTCGAACTCCTATTCGAAGTCGTGCCTGCGGAGCGCGGAGCCATTCTCCTCAGTCATGGAACCGGGTTTGAGCATGCTGCCGTATTTGGCCTGAATCGGGTCCGCGGGCCTGACGAGACAATAAAAATTGACCGCGCGATCGCTGAACAGGTGCTACGGGAGAAAACTTCGCTTCTAGTAAGCGAAGCTCCAGCGGGGGAGGAACTTGGCTCCGACAGTCTCAGCCAACCTCGGCCCAGCTCGCTGCTATGCGTGCCGCTGATCATGATCGAGCGGCCGCTAGGCGTCATCTACCTCGACACATATGCGCCGAAGGTTAATTTCGACGAGGATCACCTGCAACTTGTCACCGCCATTGCCGCAATCACGGCGGTAGCCATTGAAAATGCGCGCCATATTGAATGGCTGCAGGGTGAAAACGATCGATTGCTTGCCGACGTCAATATTGAGCACAACATGGTCGGCGAGAGCCCGTCCATGAAACAAGTTTACCAGTTCATCTCTAAAGTTGCTCTGACGGATTCGACGGTGCTGATCTCCGGGGAAAGCGGAACCGGAAAAGAACTGGCAGCGCGTGCTATTCATCAGAACAGCAAGCGCGCGAGGCTGCCGTTCATGGCCGTGAACTGTGCGGCGCTGGCCGAGAGTCTGCTGGAGAGCGAACTCTTTGGGCACGAGAAAGGGGCTTTCACCGGGGCCACCGGGATGAAGAAGGGTCGTTTGGAGGTTGCGGACGGTGGCACGGTGTTTCTCGATGAGATTGGCGAACTCTCGCCCACGCTCCAAGTGAAGCTTCTGCGCGTGCTTCAGGAACGTGAGTTCGAACGCGTCGGCGGCATCCGAACGATCAAGGTGGACATAAGACTCTTAGCGGCCACAAACAAAGATCTGGAACGAGCCATTGCCGCCGGAGCTTTTCGCCAGGATCTCTTCTACCGTCTCAATGTAGTGAAACTGGGAATGCCGCCACTTAGACAGAGGCCGGAGGATATCCCGCTATTGGCAAACTATTTCGCCTCTAAGCACGGCGAAAAATGTAATCGTAAAATTTTGGGAGTATCTCCGGAAGCCCAAGCTCGGCTTCTCAGTTACGAATGGCCCGGCAATGTTCGTGAACTGGAAAATGCAATTGAGCGCGCGGTAGTGCTGGGCGTAACTGACCATATCCTGGCGGAAGACCTGCCCGAAGCTACTTTGGAAAGCGAAGCTGCGGCCACTACCATTCCGGCCCCCAGGTATCATGAAGCCGTTATTCAGACAAAGAAACAAATCATTCTGAGTGCCATGGACCACGCAAAAGGTAACTACACCGAAGCCGCCAAACTTCTGGGCGTTCATCCTAACTATCTTCACAGATTGATCCGGAATTTGAACCTGCGCGATCAGGTGAAGCAGTAAGATCCGCAGATTACACAGATTCAGAAGTTAGGCAGTTAAGTGGGACTCGCCTGCAAGACACCAGATGCGCTCATGCTCTTGCAGCCCACGTACTCCAAAAACACCTCAAAATGGTTCTAAAGATATAATTAAGAATACGAAACCATACTCGGCCTAACTGCATTTCTGCCTTTGCGGAATCTGTGTAATCTGCTGATTAGGCTTCCCGCCTTTTGCCTTTAACTTTTCCGTTGATTATGATGCTGGAAGTACAAAGTAATCATCCGGAACGATTCCAATTCAAGGTGCGGGCCGATCATCGGGGTTCGGCGCCAGAGGTGAAGATGAGTCAAATTCAACCAGCAGTTGAGCAGCAGTCCGGGGTTCCTCTGACCACCCTCTCGGAAGACGAAGAGATGTTTCGCGCCAGTGTGCGCCAGTTTGCCGAAGGTGAGCTGCGTCCGCGCGTCGAAGAGATGGACGAGCACGGCAAATTCGATCCCAAACTGATCCAACAGTGTTTCGACCTCGGGTTGATGGGAATTGAAACACCGGAAGAGTTTGGTGGTGCCGGAGCTTCTTTCTTCACTGCTATTCTGGCTGTCGAAGAGCTTTCGAGAGTTGATGCCTCGGTGGGAGTTTTTGTAGACGTTCAGAACACCCTGGTCAATAACGCCTTAATTCGCTGGGGCGATGCAGAGCAAAAGAGCAAGTATTTGCCGCAGCTTGCAAGTGAATACGTGGGAGCCTATGCGCTGAGCGAGGCAGGCTCAGGCTCAGATGCTTTTGCGATGCAAATGCGCGCCGTGGATCAAGGCGACCACTACCTGATCAATGGACAGAAGCTCTGGATCACAAACGGCAACGAAGCCGAAATTTTTGTGCTGTTCGCCAACGCCAATCCGGAAGCCGGTTATCGAGGAATAACTGCATTCATCGTCGAGAAAAGGTTCGACGGTTTTTCAGTGGGCAAGAAAGAAAACAAGTTGGGGATTCGAGCCTCTTCAACTACCGAGCTGATCCTCGAAGACTGCCGGGTGCCCAAAGAGAACGTGCTTGGTGAAGTGGGCAAAGGGTACAAAGTTTCCATTGAAACGTTGAACGAGGGCCGCATAGGAATCGGCGCTCAGATGATAGGTATTGCGCGCGGCGCGCTGGACGCAGCGCTTGCTTACACGGGCGAAAGGCAACAATTTGGAAAACCGATTAATCAATTTCAAGGCGTTCAGTTTCAACTGGCCGAGATGGCCACCCAACTGGAGGCCGCACGTTTGATGGTCTATAACGCGGCGCGGATGAAGGACCTCGGTATGAACTTCGTGAAGGAGGCGGCGATGGCCAAGCTCTATTCCTCGCGCGCGGCGGAGAAAATCAGTTCACTGGCCGTCGAGTTGTACGGCGGATATGGCTTTGTGAAGGATTATCCCGTCGAGAAGTTCTGGCGGGATTCCAAAATTGGCGCAATTTACGAAGGCACTTCCAATATGCAGTTACAGACGATTGCAAAGTTGTTGATTGGGAAGTGAACCGTGAGCGGTGCGCAACCGAAGGGGAGTTTGGCTTTGGTGACCACTGACCACTGTTTAGGTGATTTACGATGTCGTCATCGAGAATTGAAATCTTCAAACAGATCCTGGAAACTGATCCCGGGAATGGCAATGTTCTGTTCGGTCTGGCGAAAGAGTATGAAAAGGCCGGTCTCAACGAGAAATTGATCGAGACGCTAACTCGCTATCTTGCCAGCTCTGATGATGAAGGCAACGCCTACGGAATGCTGGCATCCGCATACGAAAAATCGGGAGACCGAATTAAAGCACGGGAAGTTTATCAACGAGGCATCGAAGCAGCTCTCGCCCACGGGCATCCTTCGATGGCCGAAGAGTATCGACAGACAATGGCGAGTGAGTATTAGAGCAACTGAATAGATAAACACGCGAATCAAGTATGAAAACCGATACGAAAGTTTTGAAGCTCGTGAAAAAAATGGAATCCGCATCCGAGGCTGAAGCCGCCTCGGCTGAGGCTAAGGCTGCGACCGCCGATTTCAAGGGGGCGGCGCCCGCCATACAGCCCTCGCCAAAAGCCGTCCCCCACGAAGAAGCGAAATCCGCTGTAGTTACGAAGCTCGCCCCCCAAACCGCCCATTCAATTGATCTGCAGACCCAAGCCGGACGGCAGGCCGGACGCTCCGCTTGGGCAGCAGATCAAAGCGAATACCACGGACTTAGCAGTGAGCAGATGCTCTCGATCTATCGCACGATGTATCTGTCACGCAAGATTGACGATAAGGAGATTCAGCTCAAGGGTCAGAACAAGATCTTTTTTCAAATCAGCGGCGCGGGACACGAAGCTGTCCTGGTTGCCGCGGGAATGGTCCTTAAACCAGGCTATGACTGGTTCTATCCCTATTATCGGGATCGCGCTCTTTGTTTGCAGCTCGGCATGACGCCTCTGGAACAATTGCTTTCCGCCGTCGGCGCCGAGAAAGATCCAAACTCACATGGTCGCCAGATGCCATCACACTGGGGCCACAAGAAGCTCAACATCGTTTCACAGTCATCACCCACGGGCACACAACTGCTGCAAGCGGTGGGCTGCGCGGAAGCTGGGTACCGCGTCAAGGTGATCAAGGAGCTGAAGGACCGAGTCCAAAACTTTCATGCGGATGAAGTGACATATGTATCGCTCGGCGAGGGCACCAGCAGCGAAGGCGAGTGCTGGGAAGCATTGAACAGCGCTTGTAATCTAAAACTGCCGGTGCTGTTTTTGCTGGAAGACAACGGTTACGCGATCAGTGTCCCGGTTGAAGTGCAAACGCCGGGTGGTGACGTTTCCAGGCTCCTGGAAAACTTTCCCAATCTTCACATCGAGAGATGCGACGGGACTGACTTGCTTGAGTCGTATGCGGTTATGCAACGTGCGGTGCAGCACTGTCGCGAGGGCAAGGGCCCGGCCCTTGTCCATGCCAAAGTAATCCGTCCCTATTCCCACTCACTTTCAGATGACGAGCGGTTGTATCGCTCTGACGACGAGCGCACGGCCGATTCCGAGCGCGATCCGGTCAAGCGTTTTGGCGCGTTGCTGATAGAAGAAGGTATTACCAGCCAGGATGATTTACAGCGGATTAAGGATGGGGTAGACCGGGAAGTGACCGAAGCTGCGGACCAGGCATTGGCGAGTCCGCAACCTGCTCCCCAGACGGCCAAGCTTTACGTTTATTCACCCCATGTCGATCCCTGCGCAAAAGAGTTTGATACAGAAGAAGGCGCCGAGCTTTCTGGTAACGCCGGGACAATGGTGGATCTTATAAACCGCTGCCTGCATATCGAGATGACCCGAGATCCGCGGATCGTCGTCTTTGGAGAAGACGTTGCCGACTGTTCGCGTGACACGTATCTCGAAACGGTCAAAGGCAAAGGCGGGGTCTTCAAGGTAACGGCTAACCTGCAGAGAAAGTTTGGCAGCGCGCGAGTGTTCAATTCTCCTCTCGCAGAGGCCAACATAGTCGGACGTGCAATTGGCATGGCCACGCGTGGTCTGAAACCAGTTGTGGAGATTCAATTTTTTGATTACATTTGGCCAGCCATGCACCAGATTCGCAATGAGCTTGCCCTGATGCGTTGGCGCTCGGGCAACGAATGGAAAGCGCCGGTGGTGATTCGCGTCCCCATTGGTGGGTATCTCAAAGGCGGTGCGGTTTATCACTCGCAGTCCGGGGTCTCTACTTTTACCCAGATTCCCGGTTTGCGCGTGATCTATCCCTCAAATGCGCTGGACGCCAATGGCCTGTTGCGCACCGCGATTCGCTCGGACGATCCCGTCCTGTTTTTCGAGCATAAGCATCTTTACCGGCAGGCGTACAACAAATCGCAGTACCCGACTGACGGTTTCATGATCCCGTTTGGGAAAGCGAAAACCGTGCGGGAGGGAACAGACATGTCGATCATCACCTATGGAGCCCTCGTGCAACGTTCGCTGGTGGCGGCCAAGCAAGCCGAGCAGCAGGGAATCAGAGTAGAGGTCATTGATCTCCGTTCACTTTCTCCTTACGACTGGAATGCGATCGTCGCCTCAGTGAAGAAAACCAACAAGGTAATTGTCGCTCACGAAGACTCACTATCGTTCGGCTACGGCGCGGAGATCGCCGCTAGGATTGCCGGCGAGCTCTTCGAATATCTCGATGCCCCCGTAGGGCGCGTTGCCGCGCAAGACACCTTTGTCGCTTACGCACCTCAGCTCGAAGATATAATCTTGCCTCAGGCGGCGGACGTTGCCAAGGCGATTACTGACCTGCACGCTTATTGAGCCGCTGTCTGTCAGGCCTAGTGCGTACACTAGTGTATTGTTCCGCTTCGCCCTAACCCCAGCCCGCCCCCCTCGGCCCCGCCATCGGGCCTCGCGACGCCCCCAGCAAAAGCTTCTTGCGGCTGGGTGGAGGGAAAGGCCCATGGCATAACTTTTGCCACAACAACTGGGTAGGAATTAGGCAGTTCTGCCCCCGCAATCTCCCCGGCATAGGTTTGCAATTACATTACAAGGAGACCAAAAAAACTCATGAGTAAGAATAAAGGTATCGCCCGGGCGGCTGTGATCCTTGGGTTGTCCACCGCGACGGTGGCTTTTGGACAGACCCAACCCACAACCCCGGCGCAACCCACAACCACCACAGTCACTCAAACACCAACTACAGTTACTAAGACGGTTAAACATCCCGACGGCACGTTTACGGTGATCGAGTATCCGGTGGGCAAGGAGACACTAGTTACCTTGGACCCAGTGGCAATCACCGGGGCGACCGGCACCGCAACTATCCTGCGAGACGCTGATGGCACCAAAATCAAAGTTAACATGACCGGTGTTCCTAAAGATGTGAGCAGTCTCAATCTTTACGCCGTCGACCCGGCTGGAGCTGTCACTTTGTTGGGGCCCATCACAATTACAGATGGGCTGGGCACATTTAACGCGACAACTCCGCTAAACAAATTCATGCTAGTTGCGTCGCCTGAATCAACTTTGGCGACCTACGACCCGAGCACAAAAGTCCTTTTTCGAAGCGCGGTGCCCTCCGGCTTTGCGGTGGTTCCCCTTGGGAGTCATGGTGAACGCGATGGTGGCAGTGTAGGAGAACGAGTGTCGGCGACAACCACTACGGGAGCCACTCCGGCCGCCTCTTACAAGGTGCCGATGCTCAACATTCCGGGATTCCGCAGAGGAACAGACACAGAGATGAAGATAAAGTTCTCAGGTGCGATGACTGGCGCACGAGCCAACGTCATCATCACGCCAAGAAAGGATGGCCCTTCTGAGATCAAGATGCGGTTTCATGAACTGAAGGACGCGCCTGCCGGACAAGTCTATGTTGTTTGGGCAGTTTCATCTGACAACAAGTTCGTCAAACTCGGACAGATAGTTAACGCGGCAGGACGTAACGAAGCAGAAATCCGATCCGAGACGGCGCTGCAGGATTTCGGTCTTCTGGTAACAGCCGAGAACGAGGTAACCACGCCCACCGGCCAGACGATTGGAGTTGTAGAGATCGTTAAGTAATAGCGTTGAACACGGGTAAATGGGAGATAGGCCGCCAATTGTGGCGGCCTTTTGCCGTTTGGTAAAAAGTACTATCCCTTAAGGTTTTCCAGGAGTAAGATGTCAAAGACCACAGAGTTGCGCCCCGCAACTTGTCAGTTACTCAGATTCTCAGCTCGATCTTTCCCGCAGGAAAAGCCGGCGTAATCTCGCCGGCACCCGATCAACCCCAAAAAAGGGATAATGGACTCGCTTCAGGCGCGTCCTGAAGTGAGCCATGTATAAACGCATCTTCCCCCAGTTGCTGCTGATCGCCCTGGCTTCTTTTTCAATTAGCGAGGCCTTCTCCCAAGAAACTCTTCCGGAATTGGTCAGACGTGTTAAGCCCTCGATCGTCGCGATCGCAACTTACGATGCGAAGGGTGACTCACTCGCGACCGGAAGCGGCTTTTTCATCCGACCTGGACACGTAGTAACAAGCCTTCATGTTATTCGTGGGGCGCGTCGCACCGACGTCAAAACACTGGATGGCAAAGGCCGTGTGTATCAAGTTGCCGGATTACTTGCAGTCGATGAGGAAGGCGACCTCGTGCTGCTGCGCGTGAATATGGCGACTGATCGACCTCGATCCAGCGAACTCGCTACAAGTCTCCCGGAGGAGGGCGAGACAGTTTTCCTGATCGGCAACCCCTTAAAGTTGGAAGGCTCGGTTACTGACGGTATCGTGTCGGCGGTTCGTGAAGTGCCGGGCGTTGGCAAGATAATCCAAACTACCGCGCCTATATCGCAAGGAAGCAGCGGCAGTCCGGTCTTCAACCTAAGAGGTCAGGTTGTAGGAGTCATTACCGTTAAGGTCACTAACGGGCAAAACATAAGTCTGGCGATCGGCTCAGACCGCTTGCGGGAGTTAAAAGCGGGTACGTTGCGCAGCCTGACTGAGATACCGCCCAAGGACAAGATACTCGACGGTGGTGAAGCGCTCTATCGAACGGGACTCGATTCTCTGTGGTTGGGAAACTACGACCATGCAGTTAGTTATTTCGAAAATGCCGTCAACAGAAATCCGAAACGCGCGGACGCCTGGATTCAAGTCGGCTACTGCAAAGTGAAACAGGGCAAGAATGCGGAGGCCATCCAAGCCTACCAGCAGGCTTTGCAACTCAAGCCCAGCTCAGATGAAGTGCTAAACAAGCTGGGTGATGCTTACTACTATGCTGGCCGCTTGTCTGAAGCTATTCAGGCCTACAAAGAAGCTGCTCGCGCTCATCCGGAGGGGGCAGAGGCTTTCTACAATCTCGCGCTCGTCTACTTCGAGAGTGGCAATCGGCAACTGGCGTTGTCTCACGCTCGCGCCCTTCAACTGCTTGACGAGAAGCTTTACGAGAAGTTCAGAAGCGAGACGAGGGGTGGAGGAAGCGGTCGGCAGTAGCCAGCAGGCAGGCGGAGAATTAAGACGTTTGATTTTCCAATGAAAAATGGAAAAATAAACTCCAACTTGCCTTTCAAGCGTCAGACTCACCCGCCCGCCTGCCCAGTGAAAAGTCTGGTGTCTACGCTTTTGGGATCTCCGAGCACGACGAAGCGGAGGTTGCGCATGTACTTTTGCGCCACGCGCTGCACATCTTCGGCGGTGACGGCGCGTAAGCGTGGCAAGAAGACGAAAGCGTTGCGCCAACCGCCACCGATAATCTCGTACTGCGCCAGTTCGCCGGCTTGAGCAGCGTTGGTCTCCTGGCCCAGGTAGTGACGCGTCAGGAAATGTTGCACCGTTGACTCAAGTTCCTCCTGTGGGAGAGTCTGGCGCTGAAGACGCGTGATTTCGTCCAACATCACACGGACCGATTGGTTCGCATCGACGGAGGTCACATAGATCCCCCCGACATTCGCGCCCTGACTCCAAAGGAAGGCATCGGGTGCGTAGGAGAGATTGCGTTTGTGCCGGACCTCGATAAAGACCCGGTTCTGCAAGATGGTGGAAGCGACACGCATCGCGTAGATGTCCGGGGCTGCTAAGTTGGGTGCGGTGAACACGCCCTGCACGTAATTGGTCGGGAGCGCGCGTTCCGTCACTTGAACCGAAGGCGCGGCGAATGACAGCTCCGGCAGCGGACCCAGATGGTAGTCGCCGCGCGGAAGTTTACCGAAGCTGGCGGCAATGCGGCTGCGTAGCATTTGCGGGTCGAGGTCGCCAACCACGACGAGCAACAACCGCGACGTCTCCATCACCTGCTTGTGATATCGACGCAGATCTGCGGAGGTCAGACGGGACACGGAATCGGCAGTCCCGCGGGGGTCGTTGAGATAGGGGTGACCAGCATACGCCACGCGCGCCTGTAAAACTTGCAGGTATGAGTCGGGCGTGTCGTTGTCGTCACGCAAGGAAGCGACGATTCGGTTGCGCACGCGTTCGACGTCGTCGGCAGTGAAAGCGGGCCTGAGAGCCACGTCGGTAAAGATCTCCCACGAGCGGTCGAAATTCGCGCGCGTCGAAGCCATGGTCAGACCGGAATAGTCGTAGTTAACCCCCGAGCCCATCGTCGTAGCCATGCGAGAAAGCTCCATGCGCATACGCTGGCGCGGGAAGCTCACAGTCGCCTCAGATGCGGTGTCGAGCATAAGATTCTCGACTCCGCCCTTCTCTGAAGTGATGTTACGCACGCCGCCCTTGATGAAGAGGCCCGCGACAGCCGTCTGCGTACCGGCGCGGCGTTTGACCACGACCTTCAACCCGTTTACGTCGAATTCGGTGACAAGAGAGACCGGATCTACAGGCGTGACCGCTCTCTCCGCGAC
>JACCSP010000092.1 GCA_013812905.1 Pyrinomonadaceae bacterium | reverse complement strand
AATCCGATTGAAGCGCTTAGGTATGAGTAGATTACAACGTGGCATCTGACAAAGCTCTTTTGCCTGGGAGCTCAATTGTCGAATCCCCAAGGGCAGCCTGCGCTGCCGCCAGACGGGCCACCGGTAGCCGGAAGGGCGAACAACTTACGTAGTCCAGATTTATTTCGTGGCAGAAGGCAATAGAACTCGGATCGCCTCCGTGCTCGCCACAGATCCCGATCTTTAGGTCGGGCTTGGCGGCGCGGCCTCGTTCCGAGCCCAGCCGAATCAATTGGCCCACGCCCGCGCGATCGAGCATCTGAAATGGATCCTCCGGCAGAATCCGGCGTTCAATGTAGCTGGGAAGAAAACGTCCCGAATCGTCACGGCTCAAACCGAAAGTTGTCTGCGTCAGGTCGTTGGTGCCGAAAGAGAAGAAATCGGCATGAGCCGCGATGCTACCAGCCATCAGGGCGGCTCGTGGCAGTTCAATCATCGTGCCCACGTGATATTCAACGGTCATCCCGTGTTCGCCGATCACTTGTTGCGCAACTTCGTCGATTACCTCTCTCTGCTGCCGCAGCTCCTCGCTCAGCGAAACTAGGGGCACCATGATCTCCAACGTCACTTTTTTCTTTTCACCCTGCACCTGGCATGCGGCCTCAAAGATCGCGCGGCATTGCATGCGTGTGACTTCGGGGAATAGCAGACCTAATCGACAACCTCTAAAACCCAGCATGGGATTGGATTCCCGCGTCCGCACCACCTGCCGCAGCAGACGGCGCTTTTCATCGATCTCGTCAAGCAGCTTGTCCATGTCTGCAAGTGTTGCCGCCAAACGCGCGGCCATTTTCAGTTCTGCTAGTTCACTCAACAGATCGTCTACGCTTGGAAGAAACTCGTGCAGCGGCGGATCCAGCAACCGAATCGTGACCGGCAGGCCAGCCATCTCGCGGAAGATTCCCACAAAGTCGCCCCGCTGTAGCGGTAGCAGCTTTTCCAGCGCCTTCTCGCGCGCGCCGACACCGTCTGACAGAATCATCTCGCGCATCGCCGCCAGACGTTGATCCCCGAAGAACATGTGTTCGGTGCGGCAAAGTCCTATCCCCTCGGCCCCAAACTGACGCGCAACTTTTGCATCACGAGGAGTGTCGGCGTTGGCCCGGACCTTCAGGCGCCGGAATTTGTCTGCCCAGTTCATTATCTCGTAGAAATCTGAGCTCAGTGTCGGCTGAACCGTGGGTACCTGCCCCAGAAAAACGCGCCCGGTGGATCCGTCGACCGTGATCCATTCGCCCTTGGTTACCACCGTTCCGTTGACGCTGAACTGCTGTTGGCTGTAATCAATTTCAAGCGAGCTTGCGCCGCTCACGCAAGTCTTCCCCATACCACGCGCTACCACGGCCGCGTGACTGGTCATGCCGCCGCGGGCCGTCACGATAGCTTGCGCCGCCACCATCCCATGAAAATCGTCGGGGCTGGTTTCCTGTCTGACGAGGACTACCTTGGCGCCTTCACCCGCCATCTCCTCGGCTTCGTCAGGGCTGAATACCACCTGACCCTGCGCGGCGCCGGGACTCGCGGGCAAGCCTGTCGCCAGCACAGTCGCGTCGGTCTTCGGATCAACCGTCGGATGCAGCAGTTGATCGATCTGTGCAGGCGTTACGCGCTGCACCGCTAATGCGCGATCGATTAACTCTTCCTGGGCCATCTCGACCGCAATCCGCACCGCCGCAGCGCCACTGCGCTTTCCAGTTCGAGTTTGCAGCATCCAAAGCTTGCCCCGCTCGATGGTGAACTCGACGTCCTGCATGTCGCGATAGTGTTGTTCGAGCAGGTGGGCGATTGAAGCAAACTCGGTGAAAACCGCAGGCAGTTCCTTTTTCAGTTGGCTAATCGGATGCGGTGTGCGAATGCCCGCAACGACATCCTCGCCCTGGGCATTCAGTAAATATTCCCCATAAAGCTTCTTCTCACCCGTGGACGGGTTGCGCGTGAAGGCGACGCCGGTGCCGCTCTCGCTACCCATGTTGCCGAAAACCATTGCCTGCACATTCACAGCCGTACCCAGGGAATCCGGAATTCGATTCACGCGCCGATAGTCAACCGCGCGCCGGCCCATCCAGGAATTAAAAACGGCGGCGATGGCCACACGCAGCTGCTCGTACGGATCTTCTGGTATAGCGTGTTGCTCGGCGACAATGATTTGTTTTTCGGCGGCAATGATGTCACGTAAGTCGTCGGCTTTCAGATCAGTGTCGCTGCCTCCCTTGGTCTGCGCCTTGAACCGATCCATAACTCTCTCAAACTTCTCGTGCGCGACTCCCATGACAATCTCGCCAAAGAGCGACGCAAAGCGACGGTAAGCGTCAAGCGCAAATCTGAGATCCCCGGTTTGTTCGGCTAGACCCTGTACAGTCTCCTCGTTCAGGCCGAGGTTGAGCACCGTGTCCATCATACCTGGCATCGAGAATGCGGCACCTGACCGCACCGAAACCAGCAAGGGGTTCTTCGGGTCACCAAAGCGCTTGCCGACCTTCTCCTCGATCTTACTCAAGCCTTCTTTGACCTGGGCCCAAAGGCCTTCAGGGAAGATTTTCCCATTTTCGAAAAATGCGTTGCAGGCTTCGGTCGTAACGACGAAACCCGGCGGCACGGGCAGGCCGGCCCTAGTCATCTCGCTCAGACCCGCGCCTTTGCCGCCGAGCAGCGCTTTGTCCTCACCACTACCCTCTTCGAAAAGGTAGACCCACTTTTGGGCGATTTCCTCAGCGACGGGATTCTCTTCTTTCAAAAGGTTTGCTTCAGCCACATCGATTACCTCGGAAGAAATGATAGATCTGCTTGGAAACGCGTTTTAACTGAAGTGTCGGGACAAACAGCCTGGCTTTGTTCGGATCAGGTTCAAAGTTTGGGCCGCAACTTGTAACATGTCAATCCGAAAAAAACCATCGTCGCCAACAAGGAGAAAAGCTAATGGCCCAAGCCAACCGTCAGGCCCGCTGGTGGATGTTGCTCGCAGTTACGGCCATCGCGCTCTACCTCTGTTGGTTGATGCTGCAGCCTTTTGTTGGCGTGCTGGCCTGGGCCGCAGTCCTGGTTATCGTCTTCTATCCCATACACCAGCGACTGCTCAATCGCCTAAAGAAGCCCGGCCTTAGCGCCTTGTTGTCGTGCCTTCTTGTGATGCTAACCATTCTCGTGCCGGTGGTCCTAGTGACCGTAGCCGTGCTGAACGAATTCTCAGGCGCAATGAACAACCTGCAATCGACTATCGCGTACGTGCTTGATCCTAATTCTCCGTATAGCGGTAGGGTGCTGCGTTGGGTTAGTCAGTACGTCGACATTGAGCAGGTTCGTTCAGGACAGTATCTGCTGGAGCGGCTGCAGGGAGTGAGCGGCCAGCTCGCAGGTCGGACGCTGGGGGTGATTGGTGGGGTGATTGGCGCCCTCGTGCAGATGTTTTTCGTGGTTTTTACGATGTATTATCTCTTCCGCGATGGCGACAAGATTTTCGCTGCCTTGAGAGACGCTTTGCCCCTCGATAGTAAACAAGCGACGGCGATCATGGCCAGAACGCGTGATGTAATTGGAGCCAGTGTCTATGGA
>JACCSP010000263.1 GCA_013812905.1 Pyrinomonadaceae bacterium | reverse complement strand
CTTAGAAGTTGAAGCGTACCTGCGCGGTGACTCTGCGGTTGCCGGCGCCGCTGCCACCTGCTCCGCCTCCGCCTCCGCCACCGCCACCCGGGCCAAAGCCTCCAAACCCACCAGCCAATTCCCGACTCTCGCCAAAGAACGGCGATGAGAGGTTACCGACTGGAGTCGAAAGGTTGACCTTATTGAAGACGTTCTGGAAGTTGAGCGAAAACTGAATGCTGTAGCGCTTCGCTTCCCCGGCCTCGCCGCTCGGTCCGCCGATGCCGGGAATACCACCGCCACTTCCGCGTCCGCCCCCGCCACCCTCGCCGCCTCCAGGTCCGCGCCTACCTCCCCCACCGCCCCCACCAATCTGGGGGACGCCCCTCATTCCGCCGCCGACGCCTGCGCTCGTTGATTGACCCTGGGGTTGACGCTGGCCGCTCTGACCAGTTGCTCTGGATGAAGGCATATTGCCAAAGCCCCACGTCTTGCTGACGCGCATGTTTACGGAAATAAAGCCCGGGCCTTCCCCAAAGTTGCGCGGAATCAAAGGGTCATCGGGACTGGGCCGGAGATTGAAGTTACCAAAATCCGTGCAGACGATGTTCGGCGCGGGGCTACTACAGTTGACGCCTGCGGGTGCGAAAGAGGGACGTTCGTTGAACAGTCTGTCTCCATTTGTATCTTGACCCGTGGTGATGTTGAAAGGCCTGCCCGAAGTTGCCATGATGAAAGGGTTGAGACTCACTTCCCACCAGGGCAAGTTGATCGTGCCCGCAAACGTGAAGCGGTGACGAACGTCAAAAAGTGCACGTCCAAACTCTCCGGTCAAGTCATACGAGTTTGCTGGAAAAAGAGAGCCGCCCTGCCCATCCGTATCATTTGTTGTTTTGCTCAAGGAATAGCTTGAGAAGAAGCTGACGGAACGGTTGAACCTGTTATTGAACCCAATAAACAATTGCCTTTGATTGAACCTGCCGCTCGACTCATACTGGTAAATCTCCCCCACGTTTCCGAAGGGCCGAAGACCATCAGGATTCGCTTGAGTTATTGAGCCAGGCAGTGGAGCATTGATGTCGCGAGCCCGAATGACATGCTGGATCTGATTAACAAAAAGACCGGCAAACATGGTAAATCGGTGAGGCAACTGCCGCTCAACCTGAAGCCCGCCAAGGTAGACGACGGGCGCCTGAAGGTTGTCGGCTATTCGCCACGTCACCTGCCGCGATGCTGTCAGTCCCATCAACGGGGGCAGATTGGGAAACGCGTCTAGCGGGCCAAGCGTGGGGGGCACAAACTGACCATTTACAAACAAGGGGGTTTCGCTGACGAAAAACTGGCGCTGATTTACCCCATTGAAGCGATTGGCCTGAAGCGTTGAGCTCTCGTTGAACCGATTGTAGAAAACTCCGCCTCCCCCACGAATAACCATCTTAGGCGGACGCGCGCTGTCAGACGCTCCAGGCGACCAGGCAAATGCTAACCGAGGTGCAAAGTTGAATTTGCTATCGATGTTGGTTTGCTTCTCATAACGCAATCCAAAGCTGAAGGTTAGATTCGGCCGCACACGCCAATCATCCTGGGCGTAAATGCCGAAATCGATTTGACTGACGCTCGCCTCCGGCTCACCCGCAGCGATATTGAACTGTGAGGCGCCGCCACCAAGCGCACGAATCTGCAGCGGGGTCAGGCCCAAACGCTGACCAAGAAGCGTTCTACGATATCGCTCAAGGCTATCTACAAACAGTGGCGCCGCACCCGGTATGGGTTGATTGCTGGCATCCAGTTGTGGAACCAATCCGCCGGTAAAGGTGAAGCTTCCGCCAAAGTTATTCGGATTGACGTCAGTGATGCTGACCCCACGGACGCGACCCCCAAACTTCAGTGCGTGACTTCCTCTCTGCCACGCCAGAAAGTTTTGCAGCTCCCAGCGCTGCTCGGTATTTATAGATTGTCCGACCTGCGAGCCCCCGCTGGTAAAGGAACTGCTTACATTGAGCGTCGGTATCGAGTTATCGCCAAGATTCTGCGACTGCTGACGGGTAAACTGGAAACGAGTCTCGTTGATCATCGAGGCATTAAGAACCGCCGTTTCAGTGATCTGAAAGGTGTGCTGGTTGAACGCTGTGCTAAAGGCACGTTCTGGCAAAGAAAAATTTCCCACGCCGGCATTCTGAGTTTCTGATTTGCTGAAGCTGTAGCGGGTAATGAGCGTGTTGTTGGTATTTAGCTGAAAGTCTAAGCGGGGGCTGAATGTGGTATTGCGACGCGGCACGCTAACGCCAAAACCAACGCGAAGCGGGCTAAAGTTTTCGTCAAGAATTTCCGCAATCACAAGTTCACTGTCATCGGTTTCCCGACGTTCAAAATCAACAAAGAACGAGGCCTTCTTCGCCACCAAGGGACCGCCCAGGTTTCCCCCATACTGCCGCGCCTGAAACGGGGAGCGCTTGGTGGAGCTCACGGAAAAGGGATTGCGCGAATTTAGACTCTCATCCTGAAAATTGAAGAAAGAGCTCCCCCGCAGTTTGTCGGTGCCGGGTCGAGTGAGAATGTCGATTCGACCAGAGGGCTGATCATTCTCCGCCGCAAACGGATTCTGATTAATTCGGATCTCCCGGATCGAGTCCTTAGGAGGCAGGCGTCCGCCCGAGAATCCGTCAATGAAGATCTGACCTCCATTAGGACCAACTGATGGCCCCGCGAGAGCCTGTAAAGCGGCGGCGAGCTCGTCCGGGTCGTCCGGCAAAGCATCCAGGTCTTTGCCAGTAATGAGTGTTTGGTTGGCGTTGTTGGTGGCATCTGTGCTGAGTGGGGTTTCCGCCGCCACCGTCACTTTTTGGTCTTCAATCGTGACTTTCAGCGTGAGATCCAAAGACTGACGCTGGCTGGCTGCCAGATCGATCTCGGTCTGTTCCGACGGGGCAAATCCCGGCGCGGCTGCCACTACGAAATATTTGCCCGGAGCCAGTCCTCCTAACGTGTAAGCGCCTTCACCATTCGTTACCGTAGTTTTTGCGGTGCCGCTCGCGTCGATCACAGTAATGGTGGCCCCAACAATCGAAGCCCCTAACTCATCTTTAACAGAACCCCGCAACGCCCCTCTCGACTGGGCAAGGACGGACGCCGCCGATAACAAAACGACCAGACCGATAGTTAAAACCTGGCCTAAAAGACTTCTCAAATGTTTCATGATTGACTCAAGGAAAACTTAAACTATTCTTATTGGATTGGGCTTTAGAACCAATCACTCATGGCAAACCAATGCCGAATTGAATTCCCGACCCTAAACCCGCTGCGGGATTGGGCGCTGATTGTCCACCACTCTGCTGCTGTCTCGCGGCCATCATGTTAAGGAGTGTGTCCGCGCCGGCTACAAGGGAGATTGCAGTCAACCGCGAAGGATCGGCGCCTTTCGTGCTGGAAACAATAATCGTGTCGCCGACCTTCACCTCAGCCAGCGCGATTGTCGGCAGGCGTTCCAGCATCTCCTGGATGTTCAAGCTTCCACCGCTCCCACGAAAACCCCTGCCACCTGGACCAGGCGCCTCACCAGCCGCTGGTTGCGGGCGACTTCCGCCCGGACGTTGTGCTGGGGCTCCAGGCTGCCCTGATGGAGGGCCGCCTTGTCCAGCGCCAGGTCCGCGTCCAAACATGGCCATTTCACCCGCTGCCGGAAACTTGCGCAATACGGCGTCTTGCTTGATCACGACCGTCAGCGGCTGCTTGGTTTGCATATCGTTGACCTTAATCTCACCAGACGCTGCGTCCACTGCCGTTATCGTGCCGGCTACCGTGCGAAACGATCCGGTTACGATCTTCTCAGCCGTGACACGGGAGCCATCCGGGCTGCGTTCCCCCAGCGCGCGAAGCTGATCGCCCACCTTCACCTCACCTATTGTCCCGGGTTGCGCGTCGCTGAATTTTATGGAATCGGGTGCGTAACGTCGCATATCCACTTTTTCAGCCACCGGAATAATTACCGACTGCGTCCCAGTCATCGAGCGACTCGAAATCGTAATCTCTTTTGTCTCAGTATTAACTGCCGAAACCACGCCCAGGATTCCACGTCTGCGCCACTCAGTACGTTCTGCCTCATGCTTTTTTTCGATATCTGCTTTGTTCATTACGATCAAAGCAGCAGCAGGGACCGACTTCAAATCCTTTGAAACTTTGCCTCGAGCCCAAACGCGGTCGCCTTCCGCAACGTCCGCGAGAGTGATCTTCGTGGCGTTGGTCAGTGTCGTCTCACCGGGCGCGAGCCGCATGTACACCGTCTTGTCGCTCACTGTTACGGTAACTCCTGACCCGGCATCCGTCTTTACCATAATTTTGTTTGAGGCCGGATCAATCGCCTTCACTTCACCGATAGCGGAATTCGGAGTTATTCCCTTGTCGACCTGTTGGGATGCAGAAGTGGCTTGAGGTGTTTGCGCATATGCGCAGGCAGTTCCGGGAAGCAAAGCCAAGGCGATCGCAAGAAAATGCTCTCTCATTATTTCCCCCTCATCTTTAGCAGAACACCGCAGACGGCTAAATTATGACTCACACGGGAGCTTCAGCGCTGAAATAGGAGCAAACGCCCCTACGTTTTGTTACACAAGAGCCACCGCGAATGTTCTTGAACATGTCTTCTTCGAATACTCGAGCGTCTTTCCAACTTGATTTCACTTCTCCTAATCCGGAAGGTTGCGCAAAATATTCCTTCTGGCACACACCAGTGAAGCTTTGGATGCAGGAGAAGAAAGATTTGTCTCAGTTTTTATAAGTTTTATGGGCG
>JACCSP010000047.1 GCA_013812905.1 Pyrinomonadaceae bacterium | reverse complement strand
CCCACTGCTCCTTATAGTTGACTATGCGAGACGCATACTCGTCGCCGACCTTATAGCCCTCCAACGCTTTTCGAAGTTCGTCGAGCGTCACACGCGCATCGGCGACGAGCGGAAGCGCCGCATGTTTGTAAGCATCAAACTCAGCAATATTGATATTGACGAAGCGCAGGTCAGGATTCTGGAAGGCGGTTTTGGATGCGGTCGTGAAATCACCGAGGCGCGTACCTACGGCAATCACGAGGTCGGCCTCACGAGCGATGATGTTGGCTCCGGGAGTGCCCGTAACGCCCAGGGCTTCGAGGTTTTGCGGATGGTTCCACGGCAGAGCGCCCTTGCCGGCCATCGTTTCTCCGATCGGAATGCCTGTTTGTTCGACCAGGCGGGCCAGTGCTTCGCCTGCTTCGCTGTAAATGACGCCGCCTCCCGCAATGAGGAAAGGCTTCTGCGCCGCGCGAATCCATTCCACAGCGCGCGAGAGGAGCGCCCGGTCAGCCAACGGTCGGGAAATGTGCCAAACGCGCTTCTCGAAAAGTTCTACCGGGTATTCCCCCACCTCTGCCTGCACGTCCTGCGGGAGCGCCAATGTTACCGCGCCTGTATCGGCCGGGGAGGTTAGCACGCGCATCGCCTCCATCAAGGCGAAAGGCAGTTGGTCTGAGCGGTTGATGCGATCCCAGTAACGCGAGACGGGTTTGAAAGCGTCGTTGACAGAGATGTCCTGGGTGTACGCTGACTCTAGCTGTTGCAGCACAGGGGCCACGTTCCTGCGAGCGAAGATGTCGCCGGGCAGCAGCAGTACGGGGAGGCGATTGATCGTCGCCGTCGCAGCGCCGGTAATCATGTTTGTGGCACCCGGACCGATTGAAGACGTACAGGCAAATGCGCGAAGCCGATTGCTCATCTTGGCGTAGGCCGTGGCCGAGTGGACCATCGCCTGCTCGTTGCGTGCGAGGTAATAACGGAAGTCGGGCGTTTGCTGCAACGCCTGACCAACGCCGGCCAGGTTTCCGTGACCAAAAATTCCCCAGACGCCGGCGAAGAAAGCCCGCTCATTCTCGTCGCGCTCGACATACTGGTTCTTCAGAAAGGCTATGAGCGCTTGGGCTGTAGTTAATCTTTCAGTCTTCATCGTTCCTATCGGTAGCCTCGAATTCCTCCCTTTACGTTAGAACGTGCCAACCGGGCATAGGACGGACTCAACGCGCTGCATCTTTACACGGCTTGACTTGTAACGCTGTGGAAATAACCGGCCATCTTATTAATGTCGCGCCCGCGCCAAGACTCCTGCGCGTCCAAAGCTTCCTCGACAGTCGAGTTTTGGTGAATGATCGAGCCTGCGGCCTGCGCCACAACCAGCGGGTCTTCCGGGCCAGGATAAAGAACGTTGCGCCCCACAAGAGCGCCACGCACGTTGGATCCAGCTGATAGCCCTGCAGAGATTTCTCGTAATAGAGGCGTCGCGTCGCCGACCGACTCGCCGCCGAGCAGTAGGATCGGTAGCGTCGTAGCACTTGCCACGACCTCATAGTTTTCGCAGTAGGGCAATTTCAACCAAAGGTAGCGGCAACTGTCACCTAACGCCGAAGCCACACCCACGATTTTAGCTAGGGCTTCCGTAGTTTTGACCACACGGTAGTTGTCATTATTTTTAACGACGGGCAAAGCCTCGAGAAATGTCGTCAGACTCAATGCGTTCATCTCTGTAATGGCGCGGGCGCAATAAAGCATAGTGCGGAGCGAACTGTTTTCTTCATCACAGATGCGCAGTAAGAGCTTGGCCCCGTCCAGGTTCAGAGTGGCACAGGTCGCGGGCGATGGGCCTGTCACTGGATCATCCATTTCCCAACTCGCCCCGGCCAGGCCGCCGCGATTAAGGCTAACGATGAGCAGCCTGTCATCGAGAAATGCAGGACCACCGGCTTCCCGGATTAGATGGTCAAGGATCAGCAAGTCTTCCAGAATATCCATTGTTGCCATAACACCATCGACGACATCGCTCTGGAGCACACGGACAATTCGCGCGAGGAGACCGTGACGGTCGGCCATCTTCAACGGGTCATCTCCAACCTTCGTTATGCGGCGTGCTGGATGATCCGCCGCCAGGATGTTGAGTCTTCCATCAGGCGTGAGCGTGCTACGGCGCTTCCGCGTCCTGGCGGCTCGGACAGAGCACTCTTTGTCAGTCAATCGAACCTCAGTAATTCTAGCCAGTGCAGCGGAGGGAAGAAACTCGTGGTCAAGAAACGCCTGCATTCAAAATCCTCCTCGTTCTTCGATAAAGGTGAGGGCTTCTTGTTCATAGGGCATAAAATTTGCGCAGCCGTGACGGGTGACCACTATAGCGCCGCAAGCATTCCCCATCCGTGCCGACCGGTGCCAATCCCACCCTTTTAGGTAGCCGTAAAGAAAGCCGCTTGCGAACGCGTCACCCGCGCCCAGCACGTTGTACACGTCGACGGGGAACGTCGCAGCCTCGATCGTTTCGCCACTTTTTAGGTAAACAGTCGTTCCCTCTCCTCCCCGTTTAAGTGCCAGGGCTTCCGGACCTGCTTTCAGAATCGCCTCGACGGCCTGCAAAACGTCGCCGCTCACATAAGCTCCGGAGACTTGCGAATGTTCGACGGTAACAGAAACGTCTTCTCGAAGCGCGCCGGCCTTCACTTCGTCTGCTGTACCCAGCACCACATCAGTTAGGCGCAGGACCGAACGGATGGTCACGCCAAAGCCTCGCGCGTCGTGCCACTGATCGGGACGAAAATCAAGATCGAGGACAACCTTGGTGCCGGAGTCCCTCGCTCGCTCCGCGGCGAAGATGGTGGCGCTGCGGCTCGGCTCCCGACTCAACCCTGTTCCCGATATTAACAAAATACGACTCCGCGCGATCGGAGCCGCCAGCACATCCCCAATAGTCAGTTCAATATCGGCGCAATTGTCACGGTAGTAAACTAGTGGGAACTTATCGGGCGGTTCGATGCCCAGAATGACTGCGCTCGTGCGCCGACCCGATTTGCGGGGAATGAAGTCAGTTACCACACCCTCTTGCTCGAGGAAGTGGAGCACAAAATCTCCGACCGGGTCCTCTCCCACCGCTGTCATTAGTACCGAGCGCAAGCCCAACCGGCGTGTGCCGACACTGATATTTGTGGGGCAACCGCCGACATAGGCGGCGAAATTCTTGATCTCGGGGAAAGGCGCGCCGATGTCATTCGCATAAAGGTCAATTGAACTGCGGCCCATCAACAAAACGTCAAACTCTCGCTCCGTCATCATCTTCCCCTGCCTCTTACTAGTGGCACCCGGGGATCCTGCTCACGCCAGGATTCCCGCACCCAAGCGTACGCAGGGTCATCCGTAGCCGCCATGGAGCGCGCGCTTCCCGCGAGAGCGTTGAGGTAATAGACGTTGTACCCGTGCGCCGCCACTACCGGGTGGTAGCCTTCGGGTATCAACACCAATTCCCCGTCCCGCACGGTGAGAGTCTCATTGATGCGTCCGTCCAGCGTATAGACTCTCTGAATAGCATATCCCTCCGAGCGGTCAATCTTGTAGTAATAAATTTCTTCGAGGTCCACTTCGTCGGGCGGGCTATGCACGTCATGTTTGTGTGGAGGATAGCTGGACCAATTTCCGCTCGGAGTGTAGACCTCAACGAGCAATAATCGTTGTGCTGGGAATTCCGGTTTCAGTATGTGATTGATCTGCCGCGTAGCGTTAGCGCCACCCCGAACCTCTACCTCAACTTCGCCCGGCGTAATGAGCCGCGCGGGGAATCTTTCTTCAGCGCGCGAGAAACAGAGGGCGATTTCACAATCCGTGTCGGCCGAAACGGTGAACTCGGTCTCAATCGGCACATAGAGCGCATACGGCAACCCCTCAAAGACGTGAGCGCGGCCACCAAAATCCATCCAGGAACCGGCTGTGGACTCCACCGAACAGCGTCCGCCCAAAACCACCATCCCTAATTCACAATCGCCTGTTTCGGAGGAAAATTTCTCACCGCTGGACATCTTCCGGATGCGAAAGGTCAAGTACTCGAATCCCGTTAAATCGGGCGTGACCTCGAGCGTTTCGCCCGAGGAACTTGAGGCGGCGCTTGGTTTGATCAGCAAATCTTCCGTATAGTGCGGCATCGATGACTCCTAATGGCTCTCATGATTTTGGGCGGCGGGTTCAATTTGCGCATGATAACCGACTTTTGGCCGATCTCCTCAAGTGAACAGTTATTGACATTCAAGATCAGGAAAAGACATAGACTTATCTAAACTTGGTTACAACTATGACTACAACCATTCGTTTGTCGGCACGATGCAAATCGCTGCTGCGTTCGAGCATCGTGGGTCTTTCTCTTATGGCGCTCCTTACCAACTCGTTGGGCGTGACTTCGCTGGGGCAAGCTGCCCTGCCAGCGACGAATCAAGCCGACGCCTCTACGCAGGTGTCGGTGCGCATCATGCCAGCCGACGGCTCGACATTTCTCGTGGGGCAGCGGTTTGATATTCGGGTCGAAGGACCGCCAAACCTAAGCGGCCCCCTTCATGTTTCGCTTGACGGTCGGGACATCAGCGAGTGGAATCACCGAAGCCATTTGACCGGAAATAAACTGGATCACCCGTCACCTCCGACGCTGAACGGAGCCCCGGCGTTCCTTTCACGCGACTGGTCATTCCCCAGCCCCGGACGGCATGCCCTGACGGCGACCGTCAATGGGAAGGCTGCGCGCGAGGTGTCGTTTGAGATCATTGCCTGGCAGGGCACGGGGCCGAAGGCGCGTAACGTGATCCTGCTTATCGGTGATGGTATGGGTCTGGCCCATCGCACCGCCGCACGGATCGTTTCGCGTGGCTTGAATGAGGGGCGCTATCGGAACGGCATGCTGGAGATGGACGAGCTGCAAGCCACCGGACTGGTCACCACATCCTCACTCAGCGCGATGGTCACAGATTCGTCTCCCGGCGCAAGTTGCTACGCAACGGGCAACAAGGCCGCCAATAACGAGCAGGGTGTTTTTCCGGACAACACCGACAACGATGCCTTAAAGCGCACCGACCCGGAGAGCGATCGTTTCTTTGATAACCCGAGAGTCGAAAACATCAGCGAATATCTCCGCCGCGCGCGCGGAATGAATCTCGGCCTTGTTACGACAGCCGACGTAACGGACGCGACCCCGGCCGCGTTTGCCGTCCACACGTCCAACCGTAATGCCTCGACGCGCATCGCGGACGATTACTTTGACCGTCGCAACCAAACTGGCCTCACTGTTTTATTGGGCGGCGGTCGACAATGGTTTGAGTCGAAGGGAAATCCGCAAAAAAGCGGTCGTCGCTCGACGCCGACCAACGCCAAAGTTGATCCCGCGCGCGATCTTGTAAAGGCATTCCAGAAGGCGGGTTTCGCCTTTACCGATTCCACCAAATCTCTGCATGCTGTCAGTGCTTTACGCTCGCCGCGTCTTCTCGGACTCTTTGCGCCCAGTACGATGCCGACGGCATTCGACAAACTCGGTCACGGTGCCGAGCG
This sequence comes from Pyrinomonadaceae bacterium, assembly GCA_013812905.1. Lineage (GTDB taxonomy): Bacteria > Acidobacteriota > Blastocatellia > Pyrinomonadales > Pyrinomonadaceae > PSRF01. Next base: position 6,297 of record JACCSP010000047.1, on the reverse strand, counting down.
CGTAAATAATGTCCCGATGCTCGACGACATGGCGCGCGCGGCCATCAATTCCCTTTCGTCATCCAGCCCGCACGGCTTCTTTCTCATGATTGAGGGTGCGTCCATTGATAAGCTGGCTCACGCTGAAGATGCCGACCGAACGATCTGGGAGACGATTGAGTTTGACCGAACGGTGGGCGTCGCGAAACGATTTGCCGAAACGACAAACTCTGACGCGGATCCCAACAATGACACGCTGGTGATCGTCACAGCCGATCATGAGACCGGCGGGTTTTCGCTCATTGGCGCGCGTAACCCTGACCCGCGTATTCCGCGGGGAAGCCGTGATGCGGCGCGCGCTTACCGCGGTTTCCCCGATTACAGGGACGCCGACGGCGACGGCTATCCCGATGAAGTGGACCCTCCTAGCAAACTGATCGTCGGCTTTGGCGCGGGCACCGACCGCTATGAAGATTGGATCAGCAACAAGCGTTTGTTGCCGCCAACCGTAATTATCAGGGGGCGCGCCGTCGCTAATCCTCGCCGCGACGGACCAGACGACGATGACCCGGCGTCTCGTAAAGGCGCGCTCATTACAGGGCAGGTCGAGAACGGCGAGGCGGCGGCCCTTGCCGGAGATCTGGGTATTGAACCGCTGACCAACGCCGTGCACACGGCAACCGACATTCCATTGACTGCCTCCGGTCCAGGAGCAATGCAGTTTGTCGGAGTACAGGATAATACAACGATTTTCTTCAAGATGATGCGCGCGTTGGGAGGCTCGTATCAGCGAATCTACTATGACGGACCTCGAGTTTCATCTACGCCGCAGCGCCGCCGCGGAAAGAGTTTCCAGCGTGGTCCCTAGAACGATTCTTGACCCGGCGTCCGATTATGACGGCCTAAGGCCGCCAGATCCGTGGCCTTTGGATGACCTCAGGCGCAGTGTTGGCCGATCACAAGGGAGAAGATTCAGGTGGTGTCGTCGTGTAGGAAACCTTCATATTGAAAGCCGAACAACATCTGTCGTTCGGGCAAGCTATACACTCTTGCGTGGGAGCGCGGCTGGCCGCTTGGGAGCTCAGATTGCCATCAACACACTTCTACGGCGGAGGCCAGATTTTGCACCTGAAAGGAATCACTGCCGGGAGCAATGATTACTCAGCATATTTTGGACAGTTCATCCTTAACGACGATACCACCTGCATCGGCTGGTCCAATTTTCGCATCGAGTGCGGCTTCAGAGGCATAAAGCCACTTGAGGAAAGGCGGAGCGATTAATGTAGTGGCAACCGCCATAAAGAGGACGACTCCGTAGAGTTCTGCGGTGATGACTGCAAGGCTTAATCCAATCTGGGCCACGACAATACCAACCTCTCCTCTGGGCACCATGCCCATCCCGACTTGGGCTGCGCGTCTCTTACCCATGTTCCAAGCACCGGCCGCGCAGGCTATGAGCTTAGTCGCGACGGCCACTATCGTTACGAGCGCCGAGAGCATTATCACTGACGGATCGCGGAAGACGCCGAGATCAAGCTGCATGCCGATGTTAACGAGGAAAAAGGGGACCAAGAACTCTGTGACGCCATTCGTCTGCTTGTGCATCGTGTAATCGTCTTCGGCGGCTTCGGCCAGGGCCATCCCGGCCAGAAAGGCGCCGATGATAGCTGCGATGCCGATGGACGCAGCAGCGACTGCCAGACCAAGACAAAGCACCAGCCCAAATATAAAGAACGAGTCCCCGATCCGTAGTCGCCCTATGCGCGGTGCAAAACGGTTGATCACTGGGGCTCCGACAAGTGCTATGAAGGCCGTAAATCCGATGGCCAGGACTGCCGTGGTTACAATCTCGACGTAGTTAATAGCACCTGCCGCCACGCTCGAAACGATCGCCAACACCATCAACCCGAGGATGTCATCGATAACCGCGGCACTGAGGATGATTCCTGCGGTCGGCGCATCAAGCAGTCTCATTGAAGAAAGCACCCGCGCGGTTATTCCGACCGACGTAGCCACCATCGCTGTACCAACAAAGAGTCCTTCTACGGTTGTCGCGCCCCAGGCTCTCATTAACAGCCATCCACCGAGGAACGGAGTCACAACACCGAGTACTGCTACGACTGCTGCTCGCTTGCCGACCTTGAAGATCGCTGCAGGTTTAGTCTCCAGCCCAACATTAAAAAGAAGGAAGATGACGCCGACCTCGGCGAGCATACTGGTAATCTCTGACGGAACCGCCCAGCCGAGAAGACTCGGTCCGATGATAACTCCGGCTAGTATTTCGCCCGCGACCGCTGGTTGACGGAGTCGCTCAAACAGCTCGGCCATGAGCTTAGCCGCGACGAGCATTAAGAAGAGGGTCAGAAGAACTCTCGTATGGTCTCCCGCCGCAGCCGTCATAAAGTAACTCATACTCATCTTCGCTCTTATCCAATCAAGTTCTAACGAGTTTCACGGAAGGATGAAAACTGAGCAGACAAGATACATTCACCTCCGTGATGAAGACCATCCATGATTGCAGTGACCCACGCAATTTTTCAAGGATCAGAAACACCGTAGAGGCCATCGCCCCCCATAATGAGCTTACAGTAAGCGCCACCATCACGAATGTGATTGTCGGAAGGGGCTAAATGCAGAAGATGTTAATGAGGATATGCCGGGAAGTTGAATCTCTGGCGGTCCATGCGCTCTTGGAGTCAAGACTTCAACGGGAGACACTGGCACTGGAGCAACTCTGAAAAAGTGAAGGAATATTCAGATCCGTGGAGCGCTTGGCTGCTTCCGCGCAGTGCGAACAAGGTTTAATAGGTTTACTCAGAGCAACTGCGTCCGGACCCAAGTTAGACGCACTCTCGTGCTTCATCCCCAGGGGCCCCATGTCATGTTGCGAGATTGTGGGGCCGGCAAGTTGTTATGGTCTATTTGAAGGTCTGCCTGACTCGTCATCTCCTATGCAGCCAAGGTTTCCGACATTTCTGTCCTTTAATAGACGCCTCAACTTCATTCGTGCCTTGTGAAGCTGCGATTTCGACGTGCCCACGGCCACTCCTAGTATCTTCGCAATCTCCTCATGCTCGTAGCCTTCAACGTCGTGCAGGAGAAAAACTCGATGGTAGCCCGGCGGCAACTGTGCAATAGCTTTATCGAGACTGATACGGTCGAGCACCGGCATTCTATTAGGGTGCTCGGTACCGTGAACTGCTTGCACGGGCGTTTCACCTTCTTCCGTGGTGTGCTCTAGCTTCACGCTACTTTTTCTGAAATGCATCAAGACCTGGTTGACCGTAAGACGATGCAGCCAGGTGGTAAAAGCCGAGTCTCCGCGAAAGCTGCCGATTTTGCGAAACAGTTGTATGAAGGCCTCCTGAGCGAGGTCTTCAGCCTGAGGCACGTTATGGGTCATACGAAGGCAAATAGAATACACGCGACGATTGTGGCGCTGGTACAGTTCTTCGAAAGCTGTCATGTCGCCCCGGCCCGCGGCATGGGCCAAAGCCTGATCCGAAACCGGCGCCGTCTCAGCCTTTTCCTTGGCCCCGATAATCGTACTTTGCCACAGGGGAAAGACATCAGTGTTAATCATGACTTTGGCTAGAGCAAATAAAGGGCCCACTTTGATCTCCAGCAAAACCGGCTCATTATCGCACTGGCATTTCTAAATACCTGCTACTTAATACGAAAGAGGGTCTCCTGAACCCAAAAGGGTTATCACGCTTCCTAGAGAGCCTGGGGTCGAAGGAGTAGCTTTATGATGGGAGCTCGGTGATCGGAATAACTCGGCGCGGGCGTGACCCTACCTCAGGATTGTAGCGTGTGAACGTCCTCGCCACTCCAATCGGCGGGATAAGTGTTCGTCACTCACCCTGAATGCTGCCGCTACAGCCATAGGCTCATGGGTTCTTGGAGCTTTAGAACATCATGGATTTGTCACGAATCGTGGTCGTGACGTTCCGGAGGGTTTTAAGAAGCAAAAGGGGTCCAAGTAACTTTAGGATTTACATTAATTTACATCTCACTTGTTATGGATAGTTTGCAACATTGCCAAGGGAACCGCGCTGCGGTGAATACCTCTTAAATTCCATTTCCGCATCCTACAACCGAAGAGGCCGCCATAGATCTGATCGCGATCTCTCAGCAGGAAGTGGGGCTGTCTCCTCCGGAAGGCTCCAAACCATCTGATGTGCGGTTCAGAGGGCGCTATTGGCAATGCCGTTACTCTGAGTGAAAGCTGCATTTAGCATGGTCTCCAGCGACCTCTCCACGCAGCCGTCGTTTTCCATCCTGCTCGGTTTGAGAGGGGTCGCTCTTGTTGGTAAACCCGTTCGAGTACGTCAGTCGGTACCAGCTTGACCTGGTGCGGCTGCTCGGCGCGGTCGGGGCGACGACGGCGAAATGGTTGGCCAGAGGACGTCACGCCTCCTGTCTATTCATCCAAGGGGCTTTTCACGCCCTTACCACCGCGGTTCAGCACATGCGTGTAAATCATAGTGGTCCGGAGGTCTTTGTGACCTAACAACTCTTGAACAGTACGAATGTCATAGCCGTCCTCCAGCAAGTGAGTGGCAAAACTGTGACGAAGAGTATGGCAACTTGCCGGCTTGTCAATTTGTGCGGCTCGCAGAGCATCCTTAATGGCCTTTTGCAAAACCCACTCGCCGACGTGGTGTCGTCTCATCGTCCCCGAAACAGGGTCCCGGCTTCGCGTCGCGGCGGCAAAGACGTATTGCCAGCCCCATTCACGATCTGCGTGCGGGTATTTTCGCGCTAGCGCAAAAGGTAAAGGGACTCTGCCAAATCCAGCAACGAGGTCTCGCAGGTGCAGACCTTTGACAGTAGCAAGCTGCATCTTTAACGCCTCGGCCCCACTGACCGGCAACATTGTCATGCGGTCTTTGTTCCCCTTTGCGTCGCGCACAGCGATTTGCTGATAGTCGAAATCCAGATCTTTCACTCGCAAACTCAGACATTCGCTAAGGGCGAAGCCCTGCTCCGTAGAGCAGACTCGCTTGCAGCCAGTTCTGCGGCTCCAATTGCGAGAGCAGGCGCTTGATTTCCGCTCTTGTGAGAACGAGAGGAATGCGCGCCGGCGCTTGGCCCGTTCAGCGTTCTTCAGCCAGGGTAAGTCCTGTTTGAGCACGTTTTTATAAAGAAACAAAAGGGCGGCGAGCGCCTGATTCTGAGTTGAGGCCGCAACGTCTCGTTTGACTGCCAAATGAGTCAGGAACTGACTTACTTCGGCTGCTCCCATTTTGGCAGGGTGCCGTTTGCTGTGAAACAGGATGTATTGTCTAATCCAGTTGAGGTAGGCCTCTTCGGTGAGATAGCTGTAATGGCGCGTGCGGATGAGGTCACGCCCATCTTCGAGCAGTTTTGGCATGATGAGGACTCCGGGAAACTGCAAGTCGAGAAATACTGCTTTGCCGGGCTGTACGATAGCATTACAGCGAATCGTGTTTCAACACGACGATGGGAAGTTTCCTGAGCCCTTCGTCTTGGCAGCGGAATTATCTGAGAAACTGTCGTGTTGCAACACGAGACTTTCTCAACTAATAAGAAGTTGAACAAAACCGCTACGCGGTAGGCTGGCGAAGGTAGAGTATTTCTTTAAAGGAACCGCTCGACGATAGCCCTTCCTCTGATCTAGAAGACACCACCCATCAGGTGCTTGAGCAAGCAAACAGGTAGTGAAGAAGCTCCATTCGCGGAGATAATGTTTGTCGCCAAACGAACTTCTCTCTTTGAAAGGAGCTTCTCATGACTACTCTTCGCCAACGCATGATCGACGATTTGCGTCTGCGCAACAGATCACTGCGCACCATTAACACCTACATCGCCTGCGTCGCTAACTTCGCCCGGCACTTCGGTAAGTCTCCCGAACTACTTGGGCCGGAAGAGATTCGTCAGTACCAATTGTATCTCGTCGAGCAAGGTCGCGTCTCCTGGAGTTACTTCAATCAGACCGTTTGCGCCCTCCGGTTTCTCTATCGCCACACCCTCGGTCGCGAGTGGGCCGTAGAGCATATCCCTTTCCCGCGCCAGCCCAGGAAACTTCCAGTCGTCCTGAGTCAGACCGAAGTCATCCGGCTGTTCGATGCTATACGCAGCCTCAAGCTGCGGGCCATCCTGATGACCGCTTATGCCGCTGGTCTGCGGCTAACCGAGTTGACGCAATTGCGGGTCTCGGACATCGACTCCGAGCGGCTGGTGATTCGCGTGCGGCAGGGCAAGGGCCAGAAGGATCGCTACGTCATGCTCTCGGCCACGCTCCTGGAGATGCTGCGACTCTACTGGCGGGCAGAGCGGCCGACTACCTGGCTC
>JACCSP010000023.1 GCA_013812905.1 Pyrinomonadaceae bacterium | reverse complement strand
CTATTAGTGAGGCGGGTCTGGCCCCCGCCGTCGGCGTTCATCACGTAAATCTCGTAATCACCATCTCTGCCGCTGACGAATGCGACCCTGGTCCCGTCGGGCGACCACTCCGGGTCGAAGTCCTCTGCTCCGTTGCTGGTAAGCCTCACGGGGGTGCTCCCTTCGGCAGCCATGACGTAAATCTCGTAATTGCCGTCGCGGTCACTGGAGAACGCGATTTTGCCGTTCGCCAGTGGCGCGAGGGTCGAAACGGAAGACGGCTGAGTTGCCTTAATTGATCCCGTGGCACGACTTGAGGGAGGTGTCGAACCGGCCATCAAATGAGATGACGAGACTGCGACCGCCATGAGTGTAGCGAGGGCCGATAATTTCATCTTGATTATCCGATCTCTAATACTTGAAGTACGGCTGGAGGCGCGCTCTCGGATTTTCAAATCTACGTTAATTCTTCTTACGTCCCGCACGAGAGGGAAGACCGCCACTAGAAAACAAAGGGAGAAGGTTAAGCGATACTACATCGCTCAGAAGCCTGCGTATGTACGTTTATGCGCGAGTTCTTGTAGTTAAATGCCGAAGGCTTGTCAGCAAATTCACTTACAGATTTGAAAGTTACGACGAGAGAGAGAGGTCGAGGGGAACAGGAGGTTGGACATTAGTTTTCTTGCAGCCAGCCTTGGTGCAAAGCGTAGCGCACGATGTCGGCGCGGCTACTCAGGTCGAGCTTTACCATGAGGCGGGTCTTGTAAGTCTCTACTGTCCTGACACTGATGCCGAGTTGAGCCGCAATTTCTTTATTGCTGTAGCCCAGTGCGATGAGGCGGAGCACGTCCGTCTCGCGTTCGCTCAGGTCTCCGCGCTGCGACGCGCCGTTGGGGGCTTGGCTGCCGATGTAGCGGCTCACGACTCTGCCCGCCAGTGACGGGTCGAGGTAGACGCCGCCGGCAGCCACCGTGCGAATGGCGTGGATCAACTCCTCGGCGGCCCCCCGCTTGAGCACGTAGCCAGACGCGCCCGCCTGAAGCAGTTGGCGTAGATAGCTCGTGTCCTCGTGGACGGTGAGCGCCAGCACCCGCACCTCCGGGCACTCCCCCTTCAGCCGCTCGGTGGCCTGCACCCCGTTGAGTTCGGGCATCGAGATGTCCATCACCACGACGTCGGGCTGCAGTTGCTTGGCCCTCTGCCAGGTAGCTCTGCCGTCGCCCGCCTCGCCGACCACTTCCATGTCGGGCTGGGCGTTAACCAGGGACTTCAATCCCTCGCGCACGACCGCGTGATCGTCGGCTAGGAAGATGCGCAGTTTACCCACTCGTCTCCACCTCCTTACTCGGCGGAGAGGTCGGGATGTGGATGAACAGCGTTGTTCCCATTCCCGGGGATGATTCGACGTTGATCGTTCCGTTTACCAGCGTCGCGCGCTCGCGCATACCTATCAGGCCCAGCTTACGCTCGGCGGCGGGTGCGCCTGCCGTGATACGATTGTCGAAACCGCAACCGTCGTCTTCAATGATGGCGAGCACGTAATCGCGGCGGCGCTCCAGGATGACACTCACTCGGCGCGCTTGCGCATGTTTGGACACGTTGTTTAAAGCCTCCAGCACGATGCGGTAAAGCGCGGTCTCGATGTCGGGCGAGAGGCGCCGGTCGTCAAACCCGGCGTTATGGAAGTCAACCGACACGCCGCAGCGCGCCGACCACTCCTCCACGTAGTTCAACAATGCAGTGCATAAACCGAAGTCGTCCAAAGCGGTAGGGTGCAACTGCCAGGCGACCGTGTGGAGTTCTCGCCCGATTTTGGTGGCGAGCTCCTGTAACCGTTGCAAGCGGCTGTATTCAGCCGCTTGTGACTGGGCGGAGTCCTTCAGTGACTTGAGCTCTAGTATAAGGGCTGTGAGGTGCTGCCCCATCTGGTCATGCAGCTCACAAGCGATGCGACGCCGTTCATCCTCCTGCGCTGTGGCAAGCCGCCTCAGCAGTTGCGTTCGCGCTCCCTCCGCCGCTCTCCGTTCGGCGATTTCACCCAGCAGTGCTTCATTGACACTGGCTAGCTCGGCGGTTCGTTCCCTAACCCGCATATCCAATTGGTCATGCGCCCGGCGCAACGCTTCCTCCGCCATTTTCCGCTCAGTTATGTCACGGAGGATGGCTTGCAGCACGCCGGCCTGAACCATTTTGCCGCTAATCTCGACGGGAAGGAGGGATCCATCTTTCCGGCGCACCCGGCGCTCGTTGATGACCGTGTCCCCGAGGCGCAGTTCGTCGAAGCGGAGTGGGGCAAGGGCGAGGTCTTCCGCCGGGAGGAGGTCCTTCACGTTGATCCTGAGGAGTTCGGCGCGCGTGTAGCCGAGCATCTCGCAGAGCTTCGAGTTCACCTCGATGAAGTTTCCCTGGAAGTCGTACGTGTGGATGCCGTCCGAGGCCTGTTCCACCAGCGTACGGTATTTGCCCTCGCTTTCCCGCAGCGCCCTCTCCGACCGTTTACGCTCACTCACATCGCGAACCGCCGTCGTGATGTAGGTCTTGCCGGAGACGGTGGGAGTCGAGATGGACGCCTCGAGTTCAATCAGGGTACCGTCTTTTCGCCTGCCCCGGAACTCATACACCGTTGGACTCGACTCCCCCCGCAAACGTTTCATGCCGAACTCCAGCATTCTCTCTTCCTCCTCGGCGGACAACACGATGGAGACGTGCCTACCGATAAGTTCTTCTGGTTTGTCGTACCCAAAGAGGTGCGCGTAGGCCTCGTTGACGCACAAAATTATTTCGTCGTCTTCGACGAGGATTCCGTCGCGTGACGTTTCGAAGATCGCCGCCAGCCACTCATCGCTTTGGTTCAGCTTTTCCTCACCCTTCGTGTGTTTGGCGACCCCACCGCCCAGGTCTTCGTCGGAGCGGGCCAAGACTGCCGAATTACGCCGCAGTTCAAGTAAAACCATCACCTGGCGGGCTACCGCTCGCAGCGCCTCCTGCTGTTCCACGCTTAAATCTCGGGGCACATGGTCGATGACGCAAAGCGCGCCCAAGGCGTGCCCCTCAGGGGAGAGCAAAGGTACGCCCGCATAGAAGCGAATCGGCGGGTCAGACGTTACCGAAGGATCAGTCGCGAATCGCTTGTCGGCCAGCGCGTCCCGAACTACGAATAGGTCTCGTTGCTGTATGGCGTGTGCGCAGAAGGCGCTCCCCGGTGTTGTTTCCGAAATCGCCATTCCGAGTTTCGACTTCAGCCAATGTCGGCCCGCCTCAATGAAGGTGATGAAAGCAAACGGCGCATCACAGGCCTGGGCTGCTAAGACCGTGAGGTTGTCAAATGATCGCTCAGGAGTAGCATCGAGTACTCCGCGCGGGCGGAGAGATCCAAGCTTTACAGTCTCGTTACGGTAATGGGGCATTCATTTATAGCGCTCTTCGGTAGCGGCCAGAATCATCATAATTTTCTTACAAGCCCTGAGAAGACTCAAGTGCGGAGCTGGATGCGGTTCGTCCGTCATTGGTTTTTCGAAAGTCGCCGCGCTACTCCCCTTTCGACTTGATGTGGGAATTATCTTGAATTGAGCCGCGGTGTTGACCACGAAAGCAGGAATTGATTACAGCGGTTTTCATGTTCGGTAGCACTCGCACAGCTCACTCGAGCACCATCAGCTTCACAGTCCCCTTTCGTTTGCCGGAGCTTCGTACTCCTTACTCTCGCCCACCAGAACGATCCGTCGCGCGGCCTGATCAACTAAATGGATGCGAAGGTAGCAACTCGATTGGGTAGTGATACCGTTGCTCCCCGAGGAGTGCCGAGCAGTTTTTATCGACCGCGTTATCGCATATCGTCCTGGGAACGCTTTTAAGTCAGTGATGCCTGCTTGGGAGACTACCCACGTAGCGTAGCTTCGCCTCGTACGGGGGCTGCTTTTCGGCACGGCAAGCGGCCTGCCGGAATACCGTGCTTGTAGTTCGGATGAGCAAACCCCCTCCAGGAGATGTCGCGGTGATTCGAGCAGCGCAGTTTTTTCCGTTTGTGCCGCCATAGTGGCATCGAATCGGACTATAAAACAGAGATCCTCCAATGATGAAATTCGCGCGGCGCTTAATGCTTTAAGGTAAGCTGCCCTCGAGATTGCATAACCCGTTGAAAGGAGTCTCCCGTGTCATCACCCAAATTCATCGCGCTTGCCGATTACCATGAGTATGACAGTGATGAAATGAACCGGCGTGCAGCTTCATTTTATGAACAGATGCGACGCAGACGTACCGTGCGCCAGTTCTCCAATCGTCCTGTTCCTCGTGAGATCATTGAGCAATGTATCCTTGCGGCATCAACAGCCCCGAGTGGCGCCAACCTTCAGCCCTGGCACTTTGTAGTCATCACCGATCCATCAGCGAAGCGCCAAATCAGGGTAGCTGCCGAGGAAGAGGAAAAAGAGTTCTACTACAAACGTGCGCCTAAAGAGTGGTTAGAGGCGCTTACGCCCCTGGGCACAGACGAGCACAAGCCGTTTCTGGAAATAGCTCCATATCTGATAGCAATATTTGAAGAACGATATGGAAGGTTGGCTACTGGTGAGCCGGTTAAGCATTACTATCCGAAAGAGTCCGTGGGAATAGCGACCGGCCTGCTAATTACCGCAATCCAGGAGGTTGGACTCGTTTCGCTCACGCATACGCCAAGTCCTATGAAGTTCTTAAATGAAATACTTGGAAGGCCGAGCAACGAATCTCCATTTCTATTGTTGGTCGTGGGCTATCCAGCTGAGGGTGCGATGGTGCCTGACATAAAGAGGAAGAGACTTGAGGAGGTGTGTACGTTTGTGTAGCCGATTGTTTTTTCGAAGATGCGCCGAACAATCTTACCAAACAAGCGTGAGCAAACCTGCCTCCTGCGAGTTAGCGGAACTTGAGCCGTACGCCGGTGATCCCTGAGTCTTCACGCGGCCACGGTAGCGACCGGGTCACGTGCTCGCTAGCGCGCTACCAGTTGAAGCATCTTTTCCTGAAGTAGTCTTTCGTCGCCAAATCCTTCGCACCAAACAACCCCAGGTTCCCGGCGAAACCACGTCAATTGCCTTTTTGCATAGTGCCGAACATCCAACTTTGTCTGTTCTATGGCGCTGGCCAGATCCCGTCGTCCTTCCAGGTATTCAACAACTCGACGGTAACCATGAGCTCCAAGAGCGTTTGAGGTTGACGGAACACCCTTAGCAAGAAGGAGCGTAACCTCATCTACCAGGCCAGCCGCGAAGTGAGCCTCCGTGCGCGCATTGATGCGCTCATACAGGTCATTACGCGGTGGGTTGATAGAAAAAATCTGCAGCCGTCGCGCACTCTCGTGAGGCTTCGGGCGCCAGTCCATTTGCTCCGACATGGGAAGACCAGTCTGTAGACGAACTTCGATTGCGCGTTGTACGCGAGGCCAGTCACGCGAGTACAACCCTACGGCCATCTCGGGGTCAAGCCGTTCGAGAACCTGATAGAGGTGTTCAGCCCCGCGCCGTTCTCGAAGTTGATTAAGCCGATGACGCAGTATCTGGTTGGTTGGCGGACTAGGAAAGAAAGGCCGGCGCAACGCGCGCAAATAGAGCCCGGTGCCGCCGACCAGGAGGGGCACCCGTCCGTGCTTTTCGACTTCTTCAATAGCCGAGGCGGCCTTGCGCGCCCAATCTCCGGCAGTGTAATTGATCTCCGGGGGAACGAAATCGACCAAATGATGTGGCACACCCTGGCGCTCCTCAGGCGGTACCTTGGCGGTTGCGATCTGTATACCTTTGTAGACTTGAACTGAATCGCAGTTAATGATCTCGCCGTTGAGTTGGAGAGCCAGTGCGATGCCCAGTGTGCTCTTACCTGATGCGGTGGGTCCGACAATGGCAATGACAGGACTTGAAGGCTTGTCTGCGCTCACGCGCCCGAGGATAGCATGCGGAAAAGAATTACCGCCCAGATGAGGCCGAGAAGGATGAGAGCGCCAATGATTTGGTTGCGAGAAAAGCGCACGAGCGTTTTGGTAGTTCTGGCTCAGCGAACGAAAAGGGTACCTAGGTCAAGGTCTAAGCCTGGGAGAATCGAAGATGTGAGTGTCTCACATTCTCGCATCGTTGAAATCTTTTGCAGCGATTGTTCCGACTGTCTATAGACCTCTACCTCGCGACTCTCAGGGTCGACAACCCAATATTCCTCAACCCCATATCGAGAGTAGAGCTGGCGTTTAACTAACAAATCGCGCTCACGATTTACCTTTCCAGGCGAGAGTATTTCGATAACCAGATCCGGAGCCTTGACGAATCTCTCGTCCGCCACGATCCGATCCCAACTCTCATTTCTGACGAACACTAGGTCGGGTATGACGGCGTCATAGTCGCTGAAAACGGCACCAGGACCTGGAACAACCTTCCCGATTGGGTTTTGCTTCAGGTAGCTCGCCAGTGCGACTTGTAAGTTGTGAAGAACGAGTTGGTGAGGTAAACGGGGAGCGCGGGACACAAAGAGTTCTCCTTCGATGAGTTCGTAACGGTTACCGT
>JACCSP010000011.1 GCA_013812905.1 Pyrinomonadaceae bacterium | reverse complement strand
CCGATGCTGATCGGCATCGTCCTGCTCGGCGTAAACTACAACAACACGACCGGCGGAGGCGGCGCGACACCGTCATACTCATTCGATCTTCTGACATTGCTGGGCGTTCCCATCGCTCCGCCGCTTCAAACTTTGATCTTCTTCCTGCTGGCCTTCGGGTTTGCCGTTAAAGGTCCGCTCTTTCCTTTTCACACTTGGATGCCCGCTACGCTTTCGGAAGGGCCGGCAGCGATGGGCATCTTCCTGGTCGGACTCAAGTTGGGAGTCTACGGATTCGTTCGCTTCGTCATTCCACTTCTCCCGGTAGCTGCCGCGAAATGGTTCTGGCTAATGGCAGTGATTGGTGTCTTTGCGAGCCTCTACGGCGCGTTAATCGCCATGGTACAACCCAACCTGCGAAGGCTGCTTGCCTTCGCCAGCGTCAGCCACGTCGGGCTTGCCACGCTTGGGCTGTTCTCCCTGAACCAACAGGGAATTCAGGGCGGCATTGTGATGCTGATCAATCTGGGATTGGTCTCGACGGGACTATTTATATTAGCCGCAAGTCTCCACGCACGGTCTGGCTCATCCGAGCTTTTGGCATTCGGTGGACTCGCGAGGCAGACCCCGCTTCTGGCCACGTTCTTCTTCCTCTTCGGCATGGCAGTTATCGGACTACCGGGAACGAGCGGTTTCACCGGAGAGTTTCTGATCTTGCAGGGCGCCTTCCTGCTGCATCCAGCGCTCGCAGGTGTGGCGGTTCTGGGAGTCATCCTGAGCGCGGCTTATCTACTGGTCTACTACGAGCACGCTTTCTTTGGTCCGGTGACGCGCGAGGCGGTGAAAACTCTTCCTGACCTGCTCCCTCGAGAAACCGCAATCGCCGCCGCAACGTGCGTAATGGTCCTCTGGATCGGCTTCTATCCAGCTCCATTTTTGCGCATCACGGGTGGTTCCGTTGCGGCGCTGGTGGAACGTGTCAGGGGTGGTCAGGCCACTGCGATGGGTCTCCAGAATAGAAAGTGAAAGAAAGGCCAAGTTGTCCGCATGGAAATCTACTCATTCAAGCCTTTCCTGGCGATCGTGGCCTCATTACTGGGTGCGATCCTGATCGTCGCCACCCGAAAGAAACCTAGTCTCCGAGAAGGCTGTTCCATAGCTGCGGGTATCGCCCAACTAGTCATTATTCTGAGCATGGTCTCTGCAGTTCTGAATGGTGGAACGCTGCGCTTTACCCTTTCTTCATTCATTCCGCAGGTCTCGATTGCGTTTCGCGTGGACGCGCTCGCGCTACTTTTTGCCGCAACTGCCTCCTTTTTGTGGATCGTCACCATCTTCTATTCAATTGGTTACATGCGCCTCCACCGGGAGCAAAACCAGACTCGTTTCTATGCCGCCGTCGCCCTCACGCTTACCGCCACCATGGGAATTGCCTTCGCCGCAAATTTGTTCACCCTCTATCTCTTCTACGAAGCACTTACCTTCAGCACCTACCCGCTCGTGACACACACCGGGACGGAAGAGGCTTACGCCGCGGGGAAGAGATATATTGCCTATCACCTGGGCACTTCGATCGCTTTTCTTCTTCCAGCAATCATTATTACCTACACTCTCTCCGGCACCTTTGATTTCAGACCACAGGGCGTCTTTCCTGCTGGAGCAAATACAACGGTTCTCGTTGTCCTCTATTTTCTTTTCCTGGCAGGAGCCGCTAAGGCTGCGCTCGTGCCCTTTCACGCCTGGCTACCAGCGGCCATGGTCGCTCCTGTTCCGGTAAGTTCATTGCTCCACGCGGTCGCCGTCGTCAATGCCGGTGTCTTCCTGATCTTCCGCGTAATCCTGAACATCTTTGGGCGGGATCTGATTCAGCAATTGAATCTGGGGATTGCTACTGCCGTTGTCGCCTCGATCACGATCATGCTGGCATCGTTTTATGCGCTGAGGCTGGATAACCTCAAAGCGCTTTTGGCTTACTCAACTATCGGCCAACTTTCTTACATGATCCTCGGAGCAAGCCTTCCTAATCAGATCGGAGAGACCGGCGGACTAATCCATATCGTCAACCACTCGTTCTCCAAGATCACCCTTTTCTTCGGCGCGGGCTCTATTCTGCTTGCTTCTCACAAGACGAAGATTTCCGAGATGGCCGGCATAGGGCGTTTTTTGCCGTGGACGTTGGGCGCTTTTACCGTCGGCTCACTCAGTATCATCGGCATTCCGCCGACTGCAGGCTTTGTCACCAAATACTACCTGGCGATCGGCTCGATCCAGTCTGGATGGCTTGCCGTCTTTTTCGTGTTGCTCGTCAGCACGTTACTCAGCGCGGCCTATTACCTGCGAGTTATTCGTACTGTCTTTTTTGGATCACCAGGGGAAAATGACAACGCTGCAAGCGTGGAAGATGAAGAACAACAGCATGATGTGATACACCCCATGGGCGAAGTTTCGTATTTCATTGTTGCACCGATGATACTGACTGCCGTGATTGCAATAGTGCTTGGTCTTTTCCCCAATCTGGTTTTGGCCTTGGTTCGGCAGGTGTTCCGATGAAGAAGCCCTGGCCTAAACAATACGAGGTGTTACGATAAAGACGATTTTACCCCCTCAGAAGAAACTCTTACAGTCTCGCTGCCTCGCGCAGCGATTCGATCAGATCAATTTAACAGGAGAAGTATAATGCTACGTTCCCAGCGTTTCCGCCCAATACAGTATGAGTTCCCGTTTTTCTGCTTGCTGCGGCTGACTATATTCACGCTTTTGCTGCCACTCGCCGTTGGCGCACAGTCACACGCGGCCGGAGCGGGCGGAGAAAGTCACGAAGGAGAAGCACCGTTCATCAAGACATCGCGCGTAACCATTACCAATCCCGCGGAATTTCAGAAAGCCGGCGTGCTGCAACTCGAGTATGGCTACGACGCCTACTACCGCGCGCGAAATTTTCGGATGGAACAGGCTTCGCCGCTCACCCTGCGCTTCGCCGCGACCGACCGCCTGCTGCTCGCGCTCGACTTTGTGACCTTTATCTCGGAAAGACATCATGAACATGATCCGCGCGAGACGAGCGTCGGCGACACAAGGCTTGGTTTTCAGGTCGTTGCGCTAAAGGAGACTCCTGAGCGTCCGGCGCTCTCATTTGCTTATTACGTCAAGCTGCCGACAGGCAGTGAAGAGAAGGAACTCAGCACGGGTCGCGTTGACCACCGCTTCGTCGTTCTCACTGGCAAGAAATTTGGCGAAACGAGCGTGGATTTTAATGCCGCGCTACTCAGGGTGGGGCGCTCCCATGAAAGCGGCTGGACGAATGGCGGGCAGGCTGCGCTCGCCATTTCGCGCAGCGTCGGAAAGGGTTTCGGCGTAGTGGGTGAGCTTGCCGGACAGACCCGCAAGGACGTTCAACCGAGCGGCCTTTATGCCCTTGGCCTGGTCAACTACCACGTCAACCACCGACTCTCGCTGGATGCAGGCATGCGTTTCGGGCTTAACCCTGAAGCGCCGCCGGTCGGGATTGTCTTTGGAATGACCGTTGGTCTCTTTGACTTTTATAAGAAACACTAGCAGTGACTTAGCCCAGTAGCTCTGAGTCATCGACTCTCCGATCAAATGGAGTCTTCCTGGCGATAGTTTACGCTGAAGCTTGAAGTCGGAACGCTAAGCGAACTTGTCTCTTGTCTTCCAAATTTGATCTTGCAGAAAGCGAGGCACTTTTAGGCATGAAAAAAACTGCTTTGTTCGTTTTGGCTCTTTGCGGTGTTGCTGGGACCTTTGCCGGCAGGGTTTCGGCACAGAATCCAGATCAGGTTTCCGTTGCGAAGGCAGGAGCTCAGGTTGATGGCGCAGCGGTGGAGGCTATCAAGACGCCGGCTGCTAAAACAGATAGCACGGCCGCCGAAGTTGAGGCGCTGAGAAAGCGCGTCGAGGAGATTGAGCGGCAGAATCAACAGCTACTCGAGACACTTTCGGAACTTAAAGGTAGGCTCGACGCGATGAATCGTCCAGTGGTGGCGAGCGTCGTCACGGCCACCGCTTCTACTTCCACGCAGCTCGCAGGTTCAGCGCAGCCCGTGGCTGATGCTTCACAGGCGCCTGCGCAAGCCGGCCAGAGCGACAAGAACGCGCCAGTGCGCTGGTCGGAAATAATCGGAGAAGGAAACAGGCTAAAGTTTTATGGCTTCCTTCGCCTCGACATGCTCTTCGATTCACAGCGCCCAAACAACGCTCAGTCGATCCTTTTCATTACGTCGCCCGACCCGCGCGTCGGAAACTCGGATGGCAATTTCACTATGCACCCGCGCTTGACGCGATTTGGCATAAACTATACCGGTCCGCGAATCGCGAAACTAGGCGACGCAAAGCTATCGGGCCAGTTGGAGACAGACTTTCAGAATGGCGGCAGCGAATCGCGGCAGATAATTCGCATCCGCCACGCATATCTGAAGCTAGACTGGAATCAGTTTTCCGTCCTGGGCGGCCAGACCTGGGACATTGTTTCGCCGCTGTTTCCCACCGTCAACAACGACTCGCTGCAGTGGAATGCAGGCAACGTCGGCGATCGCAGACCGCAGTTTCGCGCCGCGTACGAGCCGAAGGCCGGTCGAGGGAAGTTCTCGTTCATCGGCGGCTTCGGTCTTACCGGGGCGATTGATTCGGCAGACCTGGACGCGAACGGTGTTCGTGATGGCGAGGAATCGAGCCGGCCAAACATTCAGGCGCGAGTGGGGTTCGCGCATCCGCTTGGCGGCAAAGACAGAACTGCGAGCATCGGAGTCTCCGGCTTCTATGGATTCCTGAGAACGGCCCGACCCATAGGGGGCCGCACCGACTTTCACAGCAAGCTCGTCAATGTTGATTTCACGCTTCCGGTTCTCGCCAGATTGGTGTTCAGGGGCGAAGGCTGGTGGGGTCGCAACATGAGCGACATCCGCGGCGGCGCGGGGCAGGGAATCACCTCAAACGGTTTGGAAATCCGCGGGCGCGGCGGGTGGGGCGAAGCCAACATCAAGCTCTCGAAG
>JACCSP010000347.1 GCA_013812905.1 Pyrinomonadaceae bacterium | reverse complement strand
AGCCGATGCATTCCCGAAGCTTGCGCGCCACCAGTCGTCGCCATCTCTTATCAATGTGTCCAGACAGCAGATGATTTAAAAGATCATATCGACCGGCGATCGCCGCGAACATCTCGCGGACGCGATTAGCATGTTCGTCGTTTGCCCGTCGGTTGTCAGACACAGTTAAGCGAAATCAGATGGAGGTGTGGTTGCAAGCAGATTGCGAATGATTTGCGATTAATCAGGCTTCTTAACGGGAATCGTGCTGGGTTTCACGTCAGCTTTGTCAGGCTGCGGTTTCTCGAGTTCTCCCATCAATTCCACTTTCATGTTTGGCTCAAGCAGGGCCTTCAGCTGTTGTGAGTTTCCAATAACGACTGTGGCAATTCGATTTTTCTCGAACAGGGAGGAAGCGACGCGCTGAAGGTCCGCGGCTGTGACGGCGCTGAATGCTCCGATTTGTTGGCTAATCGGCGGCAGGCCAAAGGTGTCGATGTCGAGCCATGCCCGCGCGGTGCCGTCGGTGCTTTCCAGTTCTTTAATAAATTGAGCACCAGCTTCGCTCTTAGCCGCTTCCAACTCCGTAGCGGGTATGGGGCCGCTCACCAGAGATTGGAGGACATCGTGCGCCGTCTTGAGCGTCTTTCCAACCAATAAGCTGTCAACGGCGGCGCCCATTACAAATATCCCAGGGAGGACGTGGGGCTCGTTTCGGACGAAAACAGGTCTGCGGGTTAGTTCCGGCGAGAGCGTCTCCCAGCGCTTGCGTGCGACGATTGCCATGATGACTGCCGTCGCGAAATCTCGATCAGCGCGTGAAACCCCTCTGGTAGCCAACCTAACTTCAGCGCCCTGGTCAGCAGGCGCATTGATTATCAAGGTGCGAACGTCCGGGGCTTCAGGCTGCCGGAAGGTTGTGGGAACGATCTGCTCACTCTTGCGCCACGGACCCAACAGTTGGCGCAAAGCACGCATCGCTCGATTTTTTGGTACGCCTCCGGAGACTACCAGCGTGGCATTATTGGAGTTAAGAAATCGTTCGCGCGCCAGCAACAAATCGGCTCGATCTACTCGCCCGAGGCTTTCAGTTGAGCCGGTCTGGGGGCGACCGTATGGGAAATCGCCAAAAAGACGGGAGGCGATGGCGCGGTCCGCCCAGAATGCTGGAGAAACATTGGTTTCTTTGGCAATCTTGAGGCGTCCATCACGAATTCTGGCGACTACCTCGGGAGTGATCTGGCTCGTTACTAATGCGGTCCGCAGGATTTCCACAATTCGTTCAAATTCTCGTGCCCGGCCCTGCAGCGTTACGGTGATCGAATCATAGTCGGTGTTGACGTCTAGACGTCCAGCCATTTCATCAGTGAAATACTCACGGATAGTGGCATCTGGGAAAAGAATGTCCCCCAGGATGGCCATCTGGCCCGCCTTACCAGATACATCGAAAGCGGCCCCGCTATGGATCCGCAGCTTTAGAAGGACATCCTGGTCACCGGGACGATGCCATACTGAGATCCGCAGACCGTTGAGCAACCGGTCCCGTTCCGGCACCCCCGCCACCTGCCCAAAAATCGGAGGGTAAACATCGCAAGACAAGACCGTTAAGCACAGGATTATAAGGATTTTCGTTAATGAATTGGTCAGCAAGCTCAGATTCATTAGTGAGATAATTTTGACTGTGGCGGACAAAGTGTAGGAGCTGCAGGGAATCTTTGCTGGTTAATAGGATTCAGTACCAAGAAACATCTTAGATGCTCGATATATTGCCGTCAACCGTTTGGCGCGTGGGTGCATCAAAGGCCTGAGTTTGATCTCAGCCGCGGCCCAAGATTCCATGCTCGAATCAGGTTCAAGGGTAGTATAATTCCCTGTTGGGAAGGTTCTTTGAGTTTTCGTTCAGCATAAATTTCGAAAAAGCTTGTTGGAAGGCCGTAACCTTTAGCCTTCCTGCGGTAATTAACGTAAGAAGCGATTCCTACAGGATCGAGTGCTTGATTGCCAGATAGAACTACAGACGAACTTTTGCTTGAAAGAGCAAGAGGAGGGGACCAGGCAGCTTTCGACGGATTATACAAACGGCATCGAACCGGTATTTTTCGTTTCGCGTACAGGATGTTGGGATCCTTAGAGATGGCCGAAGATATTACCCACGATTGCTTTTTGAGCTTGATCAGACGCCCTCAGAACTTTGATCCCGCGCGCGGAACC
This sequence comes from Pyrinomonadaceae bacterium, assembly GCA_013812905.1. Lineage (GTDB taxonomy): Bacteria > Acidobacteriota > Blastocatellia > Pyrinomonadales > Pyrinomonadaceae > PSRF01. Next base: position 24,072 of record JACCSP010000347.1, on the reverse strand, counting down.
TTGAAAACCTATCTCTATTCGGCCGCGCGAAATCTGTCTCTAAAGCATTTTCGCAATACCGCAAGGGAGGCTTCCGGTGAAGAGTTTGGTGAGGAGCCGTCGATTCCTGTTAGAGAACAGCCGCTAGACAGATTGTTGGACGAGGAATTGTCGTTGAAAGTAAAAGAGGCGGTCTTAACTTTGCCAACCCTCCAGAGGGAAGCCTTGATCCTTTTCGAGTATGAAGGACTAGCACTACGCGAGATTGCCGGAGTCATGGGCACAGACGTTGGCGTGGTAAAAGCCCGATTGCATCGGGCACGCGGAAGACTTAGAAGCATTCTGGGGCCTTATTTGAATAGTAGCCGGGAAATTGTTACTTTGGAGCAGGCTTGAGATGAGCAGCAGCGAGCCAAAAGACCCGTTCTTTTCTGAAGCCGAGCTTAAGAGAGTGCTCGAGCTTTGGAGCGCTCCAGAGGCTCCGAGAACGCTCGATGAGCGCGTCTTAAACAGCTATTTTAGGGAGTTTGGAAGCGACGATGCTGCGACCGAGCCGATAGACCTCCCGCAGAACCAAAACGAGGTAGTCACTATGAAGTCTTGTTCTACATGCCAGGAAGAGTTCGCGGAGAAGTTCAGTTTCTGTCCTGTGGATGGAACGCCGCTCAACGGATTTGTTCCCAGGAACGAGCATAGCGTTACGCGCACCGCTGCGCATTTGGCAGCGGCGCCGATAACGACCTCGGTAACAAGCGAACCAGCCTATGCCGCTGCAGCCGCTGCGGGGTCAGCTGGAGCAATTGCTGAAAAGGGCGACTTCCATCTTACGTTCATGGATGATGCCGGCCTTACGCATCGGCTAATTGAAGTAATAAAGGAAGTCGCTCATGAGTCTGAGCTGACCTGGCCCGAGTTCAAACGCGATCCGTTTGGCTTCAGCAAAAGGATGGCCGTGGGTTATAGCCAAGCGAGCTGGCGCGCTCTGTCTCAACCAAATGTGGCGACCGGCGTACTGTCAGCGCTGTTTGTGGTGATGACCGTTGTGCTCGCCATTTTCTGGATCGATCGGGTGCAAACACGACGACTAGCAGAGAAGGCGGCAATCACTGAAGATCAGCTTGTCGATCAATTAATAGACATTCCCAGCGAGCAACCCACTCCCGATCCTGGGACGGCGGGTTTAAATAAAGGTAGCGGCGGGGGTAGCAAGCCCAAGCAGGAGAAAGCAGGCGGCGGGGGGGGCGGCGGCCGTCAGGAGCAGAAGGAGGCTTCGTTTGGCAAAACCCCCCAAGCGTCGTTGACGATTCCTCAGGTAGTGGCTCCGGATCCTAAACCACCAGCGATTAAGAATCCATCCTTGCCCGTGGCCGCAACCGTCGTCGCTGACCCTTTGTTGGTTCCACCCGACGCACGCGTGTTGCCCTACGGCGATTTCAAATCAAAGAGTACTGATCCCTCGTCCGGGCCGGGTAGCGGTAATGGTATTGGCACCGGCAGGGGCGGTGGTATTGGACCCGGTGAGGGTGGCGGCATTGGCCCAGGTCGGGGTGGTAATATCGGGGGTGGCGATCGCAATGATGGCGGCGGTGGGGCCGGAGGCGGCGGGGGAGGCACTGACTACAACCGTGTGTTTGTTGGCAAAGATGTTAACTCCAAAGCCCGAGTACTCTCCAAGCCTGAACCTCAATACACCGAAGAGGCCCGAAAGAATCAAATAACAGGAACTGTTGTGTTGCGCGCGGTGTTTACTTCCGGTGGACAGGTTACGAACATTCGCTCAGTATCCGGTTTACCCTTCGGACTGACTGAGCGAGCTATCGCAGCTGCGCGTCAGATTAAGTTCTCACCCGCGACGAAGGATGGCCGCCCGGTCTCGATGTACATCCAGCTGGAATACAATTTCAACTTGTACTAGGCAGAGGCGCAGGCTCATTCTGAAGATCTCAACTGTGATTCAAGACGTCAGGCCGGGAGCCACGTGCTCTCTTCCTGGCGTCTTTGCTCGAATCGTTTAGCTCTTCTTCACAAACTAGAGTCTGCGCGCTTGCCTAGTGAAGCTTCTCCGCAAAGCGCTTGATTCGTTTGAGGCCTTCCTGTAACTGTTCCCTCGAAGTCGCGTAGGACATACGCAGGTAGTCTTCGCAGCCAAACGCTGCACCATCCGTCACCACGGTCAGCTCCTCGTCCAACAGCTGTTGAGCAAACTCTCTTGAAGTACGCACCGTTCCCTTCAGGCAACCGCTGATATTAGGAAAAGCGTAGAAAGCGCCTTCCGGTTCATTGCAGGTTAATCCGGGAACTTCTTTGAGCGCGTCGAGTAGCCAGGCTCGTCGGACTGAGTATTCAGCCAGCATAGCGCCCACTGCGTCTTGTGGTCCATTGAAAGCCTCTGCCGCGGCGTGCTGAGCAACAGAATTGGGATTGCTCGTCGAGTGGCTTTGAACCTTCAGCATCGCCTGGGTCCACTCGCGCCCTGCTAGCGCATAACCCATCCGCCAGCCCGTCATGGCGTAGGTTTTTGAGAACGAGCCGGCGATGCAAAGACGCCTTCGAAGTTCCGGCGGGAGGCTGGCTGCGCTGAAGACCTCGGCCGGTGGATAAACAAAGCGCAGGTAACACTCGTCCGAGATGACGTAGATCCCGCGCTCTGTCAGCAATTCCATGATGCGCTTGAATTCGGCTGGCGGAATCACACGCCCTGAAGGATTACTTGGCGAATTCAGAATTATGAGCTTCGTGCGGGGTGTAAGTTCTCGCTCGATCTGATAGGCCTTTAATAGAAATCCCGTTTCTTCCGTCTCAATAAATACCGGCACCCCGCCGGCGAAAACCACGATCTCTGGGAACGTCACCCAGTAAGGCTTGGCCATCAACACCTCATCACCGGGATTAATCAGGGTGACTACCGCGTTAAAGATTGCTTGCTTGCCACCGGAGGTGGCCATCACCTGCGAGCGTTCATAATCCGCACCGAACTCTCCTGCATAAAAGTCGATGATTGCTTGCTGAAGCTGTCGCGTTCCGGCCGTGGGAGTGTATTTTGTCTGGCCGGCTCGCATCGCCTCAGTGGCTGCCTGCTTGATATAGTCGGGCGTGTCAAAATCCGGTTCACCGGCGCCAAAGTCGACCACATTCGCGCCTGCCGCACGCAGTGTCTCCGCGGCTTGCATCGCGGCCAGCGTGGATGACGGCTGCATCCTGGAGACGTTACTGGAAGCTGGAAAAGAGAGCCCGGCGGGTTTGGTCATCATGAGTCGCAATATTCTGCGGCGGTGCGAACCTGAGGTTCGCCTGCACCGCCTTTTAGCGGATATTATTTTTTTGGCGCGCGCGTTTTAGCGGCCTTCTTAGCAGAGGTGGATTTTGCGGCCGCGGACCGTTTGGCGGCCGCCTTGCCTCGGCCCGACCCGCTCTTCTTGCCGCCGCCTGTCATGGCGTTAACCGTGGCCCACGCTCGGCCCTCGGCTTCATCTTCAGACACACCGCGCTCCTTGTAACCCTCTTCGATATGTTCAGCTTGGCGCTTCTGCTTATCGGTGTAGGCGCCCTTGTCACCTTTTGGCATAATTCACCTCCGGCTGTTCGTATGAACAAAGCCTCGCGTTGATACCCGGGGGCTTTGTGATTTCGTGGGAACGCTGCGCAGTATACCACGCAGCAACAGAGGTTTTAGGACCCGCTTGCCATTTTCTGTTTCATGCGTTCTTCGACGAATTGCGGTACGAGTCCTTTAAGTTCACCACCTAGTTGGAAAACTTCTTTCACCAGGCGCGAGCTGACGTAAGAATACGTCTCCGCCGGCATCATAAATACAGTCTCGATAGACGGTTGCAAACGGCGGTTCATTAAAGCCATTTGTAGCTCATACTCGTAGTCTGAAATCGCGCGGATGCCCCGCACGATAGCGTCAGCCTCCTTTGCGACGGCGTAGTGAACAAGCAACCCCTCAAAGTCATCGACCCGAAGCACACAACTCGAGCGGTTAATTTCCTGCAATACCTCTTTGAGAATGTCGCGGCGTTCTCCGATCGTAAAGAACGGTCGCTTCTCGGGATTTATTAGAATAGCGATGATGATCTCGTCGAAGAGCTTGCAGCCCCGCTCGATGATGTCGAGGTGCCCGTTGGTTACTGGGTCGAAAGAACCAGGATAGATGGCCCGCCGCATGAGGAGGATGGTAAATGGTAAATGGCAAATGGTAAATGGCAAGAGCGTGAGTGGGCACGCCCGAAGAGGTTGCCACTCCCGTTGCCGGTGCCCTAGGCGAGTAGTAAGATTACCGGCAGTTAAGGGAGTTGCCAATGGCTCATATCATCTCACCAATCAACCCGGAAATCGGCTCCCTTTTCACTGTTAACTTCAAGAGCCTCCGATTGACAGCCGCCCAATTTAGAAAACTCTGCAGCGATAATCGCGACCTGCGCCTCGAACTCACCTCACAGGGAGAACTGATCGTCATGCCCCCCACCGGGTCAAAGACGGGTCAACGAAACTTCAGTCTCACAACTCAGCTCGGAGGCTGGGTGAGAAAGGATGTTTCTGGTGTAGCTTTCGACTCCTCGACCGGATTCACGCTGCCCGATGGAGCGATAGTGTCACCTGATGCGTCGTGGATAAGTCGAGAAAGGTGGGAAGCCCTGGCCGAAAAGGAGCAGGAAGGGTTTGCCCCTCTCTGTCCGGATTTCGTCATAGAGCTGAGATCGCACTCGGATAGGCTGGCCCGACTTCAGAGCAAGATGCGGAAGTACATTGAAAACGGCTCCCGCTTGGCCTGGCTTGTCGATCCTCTCGAGCGACGAGTCTACGTGTACCGCCCCAGCCACGAGGTCGAAGTTCTGACGGATCCGGAGACGGTTGCGGGCGATCCCTTGCTCCCGGGTTTTAGGCTGCAACTAGCTGAGCTTTGGTAATTAGGGGCGTTCTAGCCGCGGAGGTCAGTCAGCAGATGTCAGTCAGCCGCTTGACACTCCGGAAGTGCGATGTTTCAATAGCCCACGGTGAGCAGACGTGGTGAGTTAAGGCGACTTGCGGCCACGTAAAATAATCGCTAAACAGCTCGGTGAGTCTTTCTAATGGCGAACCGAAAAGGGTTTTTAGGAAAGCCCCGCGTTGTTTAGCGCGGGGCTTTCCTGTTGGGAAATGGTAAATAGTAACTAGAAAGCGCCACCAAAGGAGCGCATCCAAACTAACTGTCTTCGAATCCCGAGTTCTTAGCCGTTACCATTTACGATTTTACTGTCTACCTTATGAGCTTTCTCGACACATTAAAAGAACGCATCGTGGTCTTCGATGGCGCGATGGGGACCAATTTGCAAGTTCAGAATCTTACCCTCGACGACTTCGGGGGGCTGCGCTTCGAAGGTTGTAATGAGAATCTGCTGGTGACGCGGCCCGATGCTGTCGAGAAAGTTCATTCCGCCTTTCTCGAAGTTGGCTGCGACGTCATCGAAACCAATTCCTTCAACGGCACGCCTGTGGATTTTGCCGAATATGACATTGGCGACAAAGCATATGAAATGAACGTTCTCGCGGCCCGGCTCGCGAAAAGTGTCGCCAGCGACTATTCAACCAAAGCCCAACCGCGCTGGGTAGCCGGCTCCATGGGGCCCGGACGCAAACTTCCCACTCTGGGCCATATAGCGTTTCTCGACCTCAAGGCTGCCTATCGCGAGCAGGTGCGGGGACTGTTAGACGGTGGCGTGGATTTGTTGATAGTTGAGACTTGTCAGGACTTACTTCAAACCAAAGCCGCTTTGTCGGCAATCTTTGAGCACTTCGCAAGCGAGCGCACGCGTGTTCCAGTTATTGCCCAGGTGACAATCGAAGTTTTTGGGACCATGCTCAACGGCACAGAAATTGGCGCTGCGTTAACCGCGCTCGCGCCATTTCCGATTGATGTAATTGGCATGAATTGTGGCACTGGTCCGCGTCATATGAGCGAGAGCATCCGCTACCTTTGCGAGAACGCGCCGCTACCGGTGTCAGTCCTTCCGAACGCCGGGCTGCCGTCAATTGTGGACGGCAAGATGCACTACGACGAGACACCGGAGTCTTTCACCGCGCAAGTCATTCATTTCGCCGGCGACTTTGGTGTCAACGTCGTGGGCGGCTGCTGCGGAACGACGCCGTCCCATTTGAGGCTGGTGGTCGAAGCCATGCGGCGCATCACCCCCAAGTCGCGCGATGCCAGGCTGACACCGGCCGCCTCTTCCATCTACTTCCAACAACCCTACATTCAGGACACGTCGTTTCTGATCGTAGGTGAGCGCGTCAATGCCAGCGGCTCAAAGAAGATGCGCGATCTGCTAAATGCAGAAGACTGGGACGGTCTGGTCTCGCTAGCTAAAGACCAGGAACGTGAAGGCGCGCACGTGCTGGACGTTAACGTGGATTTCGTTGGCCGCGACGGGGAAGCCGATATGCACGAACTGGCATCGCGGTTGGTCACCAACATTAAGCTGCCTTTAATGTTCGACTCAACAGAATGGCAGAAGATGGAAGCCGGGCTACAGCACGCTGGCGGTAAGAGCATCCTGAATTCCACAAACTACGAAGACGGCGTATCCCGATTCGCAAAGGTAATTGAGCTTGCGAAACGCTATGGGGCCAGCGTAGTTATCGGAACGATTGATGAAGAGGGTATGGCGCGCAGGGCGGAGGAAAAGTTCACAATTGCCAAACGCGCGTATGAGCAAGCCACAGGAGAATTGGGCCTGCCCGCCTCCGACATTTTCTTTGACCCTCTGGCCCTTCCTATTTCCACAGGAATTGAAGAGGATCGCCGTAACGCCCTCGAAACAATCGAGGGAATTCGCCGGATCAAAAAAGAACTCCCGGGTTGTTTCACTATTCTTGGCGTCTCCAACATTTCGTTCGGGCTCAATCCGGCCTCGCGTGTAGTGCTGAATTCGGTTTTCCTACACGACGCCGTCGAGGCTGGGTTGGACGCGGCTATCGTCAACGCTAGCAAGATTGAGCCGTTGAATCGCATCGGGGAGCAGGAACTCAAAGTCGCGCGCGAATTGATTTACGACCAACGCCAGTTTGAGGGAGATGTTTGCACTTATGATCCCCTGACCCAATTCACGACGTTGTTTGAAGGCGTAAAAGCTAAGAGTGCGAAGACGGCCAGTAAGGGCGACACGGTGGAAGAGCGGTTGAAGAGCCACATCATCGATGGGGAGAAAATCGGACTCGAAGCAGAGTTGCAAACCGCGCTCCAAAAGCATCCTGCACTTGACATCATCAACAATATCCTGCTCGAGGGCATGAAAGTGGTCGGCGACCTCTTCGGCAGCGGACAGATGCAGTTGCCGTTCGTCTTGCAATCCGCCGAAGCAATGAAAGCGGCGGTGCGCTTTCTCGAGCCCTTCATGGAAAAGAAGGGCGGCGCAACGGCAAAGGGAACGATGGTGCTGGCGACGGTCAAAGGCGACGTTCACGACATTGGCAAGAACCTGGTCGACATCATTCTCACCAACAACGGCTACAAAGTGATCAACCTTGGCATCAAGCAAACGATTGACAATATCCTGCAGTCCTACGAGGAGCACCAGGCTGATGCGATCGGGATGAGCGGACTGCTCGTAAAATCAACGCTGATAATGAAGGAGAACCTTGAGCTGATGAATGAGCGTGGCATTACAGTTCCGGTCGTGCTCGGCGGTGCGGCGTTGACGCGGCGTTATGTCGATGATGACCTGAAATCGCTCTACAAGGGCCAACTCTTCTACGCCCGTGACGCTTTCGCCGGCCTGCATACGATGGACAAGCTAGCCAGCGGAAATGGCCAACAGGTGGCGGCCGGAAATGGGGAGGAGGGAACCGGCGGTGACGGGGAGACTGTCGAGGACGTGGAAGACCTGATAGGTGAGGAAGCGAAGCTAGGTATTCGCAAACCCTTGAAGCCGCGAGGCGTGACAAAAACTGTAGGCGACAGCACGCACACCACACGGTCAGCGGTTAGTGCGGATGTAGACGTACCCAGAGCGCCCTTTTACGGTTCCCGGGTGGTGGAAGATATCCCTCTCGATGAGGTATTTGCTTTCGTAAATGAAACCGCCCTTTTCAAAGGACAATGGCAGTTTAAGCAGGGCCGAAAACCTGTTGATGAATATCAGAGCTTTGTGCGGGAAACTGTGCGACCGATTTATAAAGAACTAAAAGAGCGCAGCAAGCGTGAAGGCCTTCTCGTTCCGCGCGTTGTCTACGGCTATTTCCTCTGCCAGTCGTCTGGAAATGATCTGGTTATTTACCATGAGGACGAGAAAACCGAACGGCTGCGATTTACATTCCCGCGTCAACCCGCAGGCAAGCATCTATGCCTTACGGACTTCTTTGCCGCGAGAGATTCAGGCCGGATGGATGTAGTGGCCTTCCATCTGGTGACGGTGGGCCGCCGCGCCAGCGAGTACGCGCAAGAGCTGTTCAAGTCTGACAACTACACTGGCTATCTGTATTTTCACGGTCTCAGTGTCGAAAGCGCGGAAGCGCTCGCCGAGTTATGGCACAAACGAATTCGTGAAGAGCTGAGCATTGCCGGCGCAGATGCGCCGGAAGTTGCGAAACTATTTCATCAGGCCTATCAAGGCTCGCGGTTTAGCTTTGGTTATCCGGCATGTCCGAATCTGGAAGATCAAGTCAAACTGTTCGAGTTGCTCAAACCCTCACGGATCGATGTCGAGTTAACCGAAGAGTTTCAGCTCGACCCCGAGCAATCAACCTCCGCAATCATTATCCATCATCCGGAAGCCAAGTATTTTTCAATCGACTAAAGCAAGTTCAACGTCCAATGTCCAAAGTCCCAAGTCCTGAAACGATTATTGCCCCCACGGCCCAGGTACACTTGGTCAAGACAGACGTTGGACCTCGGACTTCGGATATCGGAAGAGCCCTCGAACCTGCCGCCGACGAAATCGCGGTCTTGAATTGGTTTGAGCAGCTTGCTTTTCGACTGGTCAAGGCGATGAACCAGGGTCGCTGGAAGCGTTTTTGGACCTGGTGCCAGAAGGTCTTTGGCGCAGCGTGGATTCATTTCTCAACATACAATCTGATGCGGGTCTACGGGTTGGAGCACATCGAAGCCGCCTCACGCGAGCGTCCCATCCTTCTAGTAGCCAATCATAGATCATTCTTCGATATGTACACGGTATCAACCGTGCTCTTCCAGCAAACGAGATGGCGCAAGCAACTGTTCTTTCCCGTCCGTGGAAGGTTTTTCTACCAGTCACCGTTGGGTCTCTTTGTGAATCTGGTCATGGGATGGTGGTCCATGTACCCGCCATTTTTCGCTTCCGGAGAAAACCCGATTCGGGGGAAGCGCGCCTTTGACAAGTTTTCGTTTCGGTTGCTGACTGAACTCTGCAGAAACGGTCCGGGGAATGTTGTTGGTTTCCACCCTGAAGGGACGCGGAACAAAGGCGCTGACCCGTATTCGTATTTACCCGCGCAACCGGGCATAGGGAAACTCATCAAAGACGCCTCGCCCCAAGTGATTCCGGTTTTTGTTGCTGGTTTAAGTAATGATCTTCCGAAACAGGTGCTGGGGAACTGGACCGGAGGCCCCAAGATTCGGGTCCACTTTGGAAAGCAGATTGATTTCCAACAATATCTGGAGAAAAGAGACCACATGCGGACCTATAGAGAAATTTCGGAATTCGTGATGAGCAAAATTGCCGAGCTTGGTCTTCAGGATCGGGCAAGGTTCGGAACACAAGATGCGGGCACAGTGGCTTCGGGTCGTATGTAATTTTAACCGCTGTTGGTGTTTATTCGTCTGATTTGTGGATCGTTGTGGTTTCCGGCCCAGCGACACACGATCCACGAAATCACGCGAAGTAACACGAATCGAAATACACTGTTCGGAGTAACTTGGTGGGTTATGAAACCGAAGAGGGATGTGTGAATAACCGTCCAGGTTTTCAGAGCGATTTCCTTGAAAGCTGTAGTTGCTGCTGCCAGTCTATCGAAAGTAAGAGATGAGTTTACCGCTTGTAATAATTAACCCAGCCTCCGCAGGCGGGGCCACAGGTGACGAGTGGCCCAGTATCGCCAGCGACCTGCGCACCAATTTCGGTGCATTCAATTGTGTATTCACACGCAGCCCGGGCGAGGGAACTGAGCTGGCGGCCGAGGCTGCCCGCAAAGGCACAAAGCTGATTATTGCCTGTGGCGGCGATGGCACCATCTCGGAAGTGGCTAACGGGATAATAGCTTCAGCCAAGGATGCAGAACTTGGAATTGTACCCAGCGGCACTGGCGGCGATTTTCGCAAGACGATTGAGATACCTGCTCGTCCGCGCGATGCCGCTCGCATACTGCGCGATGGAATAACGCGGCGGATCGATGTTGGTCGCGTAACATTTACAAACAACGGCGAGAACGACACGCGCTACTTTCTGGGTGTCGCGTCGTTTGGGATGAGCGCGGGCGTGATCGGGCGTGTGAAAGAGAGTGGCCCGCAGTGGCTCCCAGCCAAAGCGCCGAAGTGGCTTAGCGGCCGGCTTTCTTTCAGTGTCTCGATGTTGCAGACAGCCTTGCAGTCTTCAGCGACTAGAGTGGTGGTCCAACTTGACGACACGCGTGAGAGACATTTGACAGTGGCGAATTTTTGCGTCGCCAATGCGCGCTTTTTTGGCGGCGGTATGAAGATCGCGCCCGAGGCTAAGTTGGCAGACGGTCAGTTCGATGTAATTACGATCGGCGATCTTGGCCCTTTGAGAATACTGACCAATGCACCGCGACTCTACCTCGGCGCGCATCTGGGGATGCACGACGTCAGACACGACCTAGCCAGGAAGATCGTCACGCGTCCGGCAGTGAAAGACGCCGAGGTCTTACTGGAGGTGGACGGCGAACTCCCGGGCTGTCTGCCGGCAACATTTCAAGTTGTTCCTCTGGCATTGCGCATTCGGTGTCCGGCTTGGCATTACCGATCTTGAGAGCGCTATGAAGCTTCTGTTTGACGTCGTTCGTGTGGTTTCGTAGATCGTGTCCCAGCTTGCTAGGTCTTGAGGTATGCATGCTTTCCAGGGCCGTGGTTCTTTCGCCCAGTGCCAATTTTTCCAAAGGCTTGACCTCCGCGATGCTGGGCGCGCCGGTTTATGCGCAGGCCCTGAAACAGCACGAAGCGTATTGTGCGGCGCTTGAGGAGTGTGGGCTGCAGCTGTTGCGTCTGGAGGCTGACGAGCGTTATCCCGATTCCACCTTTATTGAAGATGCAGCTGTTATCACCAAGCGGGGCGCGATTGTGACGCGCCCGGGCGCGCCTAGCCGAATTGGAGAAGTGGTCAGGGTGAGGAAAGAGCTCGCTCAGTTTTCCACCCTGAGTTCTATTCACCATCCCGGCACGCTTGACGGGGGAGATGTGTGCGAGGTGGAAAACCATTTTTTTATCGGTATCTCGGCGCGAACGAATGAGTCAGGCGCAAAGCAATTGGCTGAGGCTCTGGCGTCCTGGGGCTACCCCTCGAGCTTCGTCGACATCCGCGACGTAAAGGGAATACTTCATTTGAAAAGTGGCCTTGGATACTTGGGCGACAATCGGCTGGTGGTAATCGACTCGCTTTCGAACTGCGAGGAGTTTCGAACTTACGATCTCAGCGTCGTCAATTGGCAAGAGGAATATGCCGCGAATTGTGTTCGCGTCAATGAGCGCGTACTGGTGGCCGCCGGTTACCCTCGTCTGGAAAAAAGGTTAGGCGAGCTCGGTTACCAGACGATCGCGCTGGAGATGACGGAGTTCCAAAAGATGGGTGGGGGATTGAGCTGCCTGTCGCTGAGATATTGAGGCAGTTCATCGCAATCCTACATGCCGGCCGCCGTGCGACTAATGAAACCTCTCTGCTGCGTAAGGATGAACGCGAGGGTAGGGTTTGGGCATTGGAATTCATATAAGAGACGGGGACCAAAGGCGGCCTTTAAACTGGCCCCTTCATGTCACTCGTTCGCTTACCCGGCCGATCTGTTTCCAATTCTTTCCATATCAGAACACTCCTCGTCTCTTTCAGTAGCAGCGATCCGACGACAAATGTGAGGCTGGCTACGAATATCGGATAATACAACCCGGCGTAGATATTGCCAGTTTGCGCTACCACCCAGAGACTGATGAGCGGCAGCAGCCCCCCGAAGACACCATTGCCTATGTGGTAAGGAAGGGAGAGCGCTGTATATCTAATCCTTGCCGGAAAAGCCTCCACGAGATAAGCGGCTATGGGGCCATAGACCATCGTGACAAAAATCACCTGGATGAATACCAGCCCAATTAGCTTCCAGGCAATCAGATCGCCGAGAAGAACTCCCAGATTCGTGTAAGGCAGAACTTCCTTTGATGATTGCAGGGCACCGTCAATAATTGTCTGAGGAGTGAGTGTGATGGCCCCAGTAACCGGATGCTTTCGCGGTAATGCAGTTACCACGTTTGAGCCCGCGGCAGCCTGCATGGCCTTATAAATAGGGATGTAAGAGACTGCGGCCAGCAGACAACCAACCATCATGATTCGCTTGCGCCCGATTCGATCGGAAAGCGCACCAAAAACCACGAAGAACGGCATAGCGAGCAGGAGTGCGATGGCTACGACGCAGTTTGCCGCGGCGGCGTTCACCCTGAGTATTGCTTGCAGGTAGAAGAGCGCGTAGAACTGTCCGGTGTACCAGACCACGCCTTGGCCCGCAGTAGCTCCAAAGAGCGATATGAGAACCAGTTTAAGATTCTTCCACTGAGTGAATGCCTCTTTCAGCGGTTTCGCAGAGGTCATGCCGGCAGCCTTGATATGCTGAAAGATGGGCGACTCTTTCATGCGCAGTCGAATGTAGAGTGAGATGCCGACCAAGAGGATTGAGATGACGAAGGGGATGCGCCACCCCCAGGAGCTGAACTCTTCGCGGCTCATCGAGTTCTGGACCAGCAGGATTACCGCTAACGAGATGAATAGCCCCAAGGTAGCCGTGATCTGGATGAAACTCGTGTAAAAGCCACGCTTCCCGTCCGGCACATGTTCCGCAACGTAGACGGCGGCCCCGCCGTATTCACCCCCCAGGGCCAGTCCTTGCAGGATGCGAATCACCAGCAGAATAATTGGCGCTGCAATTCCAATCGTGGCATACGTGGGGAGAAATCCGATGAGAGCGGTTGCACCGCCCATGATTAGCAATGTTACGAGAAAGGCATACTTGCGACCAACCAAGTCGCCGATGCGCCCGAAGAAGAGCGCGCCAAGGGGTCGAACGACAAAGCCGACCGCGAACGTTGAAAGGTAAGCGATCAAAGCGAGCGAGTCGTTGCCTTGTGGGTAAAAGAGTGGCGAGATGACTGTGGCCAGGCTGCCGAAGATGTAGAAGTCGTACCACTCGATCATGGTTCCGACCGCAGAGGCTCCGATGACTTGCCAGATTTTATAGTTGTAAACCCTAGCAGGTGACGGTGTAGTTTCGGAAGTTGTTTTCTCTGGAAGAGAAGCGTCCAGGGCCATTTCGAATTGGATCTCCACTTTCCTGATCGAACAGAATCACTCCTCGCATCCTAACGGCAAGGACAGAAGTAGGGCAACATTAAAATCAATTGACTGCCGACGACTATTCGACATATCGTTGCGCTAATGTCGTAACACTTACCCCTCAGTCTGGCGTTGCCGTCATATTAGTACACCTCGCGACTCCCCTCCCTCCCTGACGAAGCCCGACTAGGAGTACCGTGAATGGACGATGAGAGAAGATCAAATCCGCGGTTGAACGTTAGCCTGGACGCGAGTTGGAACCGCGACCACCCTGCCAGAATCACAAACCTATCCGAAGGCGGTTGCTATCTGGACACCGTCGGTGAAGTGATGCGCGGCGAAATTGTCGGTTTTCGTGCCCTGTTATCAGACGGTGATTTTCTATATCTCGAAGGTGAGGTCAGGCACTACACCGCGGGCGTTGGCTTCGGTGTGCGGTTCGTTGACCTAAATGATGAGCAACAGGCCAACCTTAAGAGGTTGATACGAATGGCTGCAGGGTCCGGCTCTGGTTCAGGACCAATCTCCGCTGATCTGGTAGAGGAGTAAACCAGCAGCTCTGCAGCAGTCGTATCCCTATTTGATCGGTCCATCCCTTCAATCAAAAGGTAGTGTGAGATACGGTCCACGAACGCACACTAACCTCTACTGTGTAGATGGGCGAAAGTATTCAGGGTGCTAGTCAACATCAAAACCGAGGGAGCTCCTCGGCTCTGTCGTTGAGTATGACCACGCCCTAACCAAACTGGCCCTAGTAACCACCCGTATTTACGATTAACGAATTACCATTTACTATCACCATTCTCGATCAAAGTAGCTGGCACCTGGGAGGAAAGTCTATGTCTGAGCAACCGTTTGATAAAGCGGCCGTTATAGCCTTGTTAAATGAGATTCTGGAAACCGAACTGGCGGGAGTGGTGCGATACACTCACTACGCGCTCATGGTCTTTGGTCATAACCGCATTCCAATAACCAGCTGGTTGCGCGGTGAAGCGAGCACCTGCCTGGAACATGCGAACCAGGCGGGCGAGTTGGTCACACATTTTGGAGATCACCCTTCGCTTAAAATTGGCGCGCTGCTGGAAACTCACAAGCACGGTATTAACGACATCTTGCTTGAATCACTGGAAGCCGAGAAAGCCGGTTTGATTTTGTACAAGAAACTGCTTGAGCTGGCGGGCGACCGATCCGTACTACTGGAAGAGTATGCTCGCCGGATGATTGCCGAAGAAGAGACGCACTTGGGCGAGGTGAGCAAGATGCTGCGGAAGCCTGGCGAGTTAGCGCAGTTCGCTACTTAGGCTTTGATAGGAACCTGCTAAACTGAAGCAGCTCCTAACCTTGAGCAGCGTTCTAACTTGAGCGCCTCGGCCCTTACCTCTACCCCGGGGTGCGTTAGACACGATCCACTAAGACGCACCAAATGACACTAACGATTTCGTGACGGTTCATCTGATCTCGTGGGTCGCTTAGATCTGGCACGATTGCTCAAACAGCAAAGATGCCGACTTGCTTCAGAAACACACAAGAGTACAAAGGAAGAATTAAACATAGTTTATGACGGCGAGAATCATTGCACCTTGGTTATAATTGGCGAGTCACTCTTTGTCAGGCGATCGGAATTCCGAAGATCGTCACGAGAATCATTCAGGAGAATTGGGCTGGCTTTGCGATACCAACGATTCGAGTATAATGAACGGCAAAAGGAGTGGAGACGATCAATGACTAAATATCTTCTTATTGTAGCTTTGTTAGTAGTTGGTTTAACAGCTGTTGGGTCGGTAGGTGCGACCATGGACGCACCAACTGTAGGAGCTGTTGCCCCGGAGTTCTCACTGGCGACCAACGAGGGTAAGCAGGCGGCACTGAAGGATTATCGCGGTAAATGGGTGGTCCTTTACTTTTATCCAAAAGATTTCACTAGTGGCTGCACGCTTCAAGCGCGTAACTTCCAGCGCGACCTGGCGAAGTATGGAGCTCTGAATGCCGTGATACTGGGAGTGAGCGTCGACACCGCCGACTCTCACAAGAGTTTCTGTGCCAAGGAAGGTCTGGCATTTAAACTGCTTTCTGACACTGATGCCAAAGTAAGTGAGGCGTACGGCTCGGTGATGGACTACAACGGCATGAAATTGTCGGCACGAAACACCTTCATCATCGACCCGAAAGGGAAGATCGGTCAAGTTTTCCTAAAAGTGAAACCGGCAGCGAACAGTGAGGAAGTGCTGGCTGCGCTGGCAACCCTGCAGAAGAAGTAGGCCATCAGCGTTGCGGTGAACCGGGAAAGAGTCTCTGGTCTTTTTGGAAATCAATTACGAATACGCTCAAGGCTTGTGGTAAAGGTCCCACGATTCGGCTTCGCTCACCTGAAGCCCTACTTTTTTGCCTACCCGGTCAGACTGGTTTTCGAAGCTTATGTCTTACAACACAGTCAGAAACAATGGTTCTATGCTGAGTAAGCTTTTGGCGTTTGCGCTGATGACAGGGATCGTTAACGGCACCATGGCACAAACGGGGTTACGAACAAACTCCCGCGCGGGTTTGCTCGTGGGCTATTGGCCGCTCGCGAAAAGCCAGCCAATTATTGATAAGACTGAAACGATAAGGCTGGCGCCAGATCTCTCGCACTTAAGCAATGGCGAGCGGAAGGCAGCAGCAAAGCTGATTGAGGTGGGAAAAATCTTTCAAAGCCTCTTTGAACAGCAGCGTCATTCGCAGGCCCTGACCGCCTATGGGAATCTCGTTCAACTCGATACTCGCACCGGTTCAAGCGCCGCCACACAGAATCTGCTCACTCTTTATCGTCTGAATCAGGGGCCGATTGCCACGACTCTTGACAACCGACGTGAGGCGTTTCTGCCGGTTGACCCTGTGAGGCCGGGGAAGAATGTTTATCCCTGGGGCGTGCAGAAAGAAGAGCTCGACGCGTTTCTGTCCAGGCATCCTGAGAAGCGTGAGAGCATTCTAGATCCCCGTACCGTGGTTCGGAAGCAGGCGCCTGAGAACATTCGGCACGATTGGGCTATTCTGAGAAAATATCCGGTACTGGATACTCTTCATCCAGGTTTCCGGCGGGCCTTAGAGAACATCTCGCGAGAAGGCGCGAAGTCCTCTCGAATTCCAAAGTCCACAAGCCAACGTCCAACGTCAAGCACTAACCCAATGCCAGATAACAAGTCTTTGGACATTGGGCAGGGGACTTTGGACTTTGCCTTTTATGCAGTTCCGTACGCCGTAGCATACGCTGATGAGTTGGTTAAGGCGTACTCGTTGTTAAATGAGGCGGCGGAGGCGGTCGCGGCGGATGACCAAGAATTTGCGCGATACCTGCGCAATCGTGGCCGAGATTTGTTATCCAACGACTATGAGTCGGGCGACGCCTCTTGGATCACCGGACAATTCAAGAACCTTAATGCGCAGATCGGCTCGTATGAGGTTTATGACGACGAACTCTACGGCGTAAAGACCTTTTTCTCTTGCAGTCTTCTGAGTAGGCGACCGCAGGAAACCACAGCGCTGCGGCAGGCACTGCAAGGATTACAGGCGCTGGAGGACTTACTCCCCTACGAGAATCACAAAAAGATCAGAGAAGACATACCCGTCGGCGTTTATGATGTAGTTGCTGACTTTGGTCAGTCACGCGGCGGAAACACCGCTACAATCCTGCCTAACGAGAGCTACCTAACGCGGCGTTATGGAAGGACGATTCTCTTACGCGCAAACATCATGCGCGAGCCGAATATCTTTGAGGGTACCTCCCGGACGTGGGTAACCGCGATAGCCGCTGAGCATAAAGATGACCTAAGTGCCGACGGAAACTCTTATCGCACGCTGTGGCACGAGGTGGGACACTATCTCGGCGTGGACCGAACTAGAGACGGCCGCGATCTGGATGAAGCCCTTCAGGAAAACTCGAGTGCGATGGAGGAAATGAAGGCTGATCTCGTCTCTCTTTTTGTGGCTCCGGCACTACGGAAGACTAATTACTACAGTGACGCGCAATTACGCTCCGTTTATGCCAGCGGAATCCTTCGCGTCCTGCAGAACAATAAACCGCGGCGCGACCAGCCTTACAACACGATGCAACTCATGCAGTGGAACTTCTTCCTGGAAAACGGACTGTTGAGTTACGAAAATGGAAAACTTCAAATTCATTACGACAAGTACCACGATGTGGTCGTCAAGCTGCTGCGCAGAGTCCTGGAGGTGCAGCATCAAGGAGATAAAGTGGCGGCCGACCGGTTCGTCGAGCAGTACACAATGTGGGATGACAATTTGCACGGTGCGATCGCGAAGAACATTCGCGACCAGCAGCGCTATCGGTTCCGGGTTTTTAAGTATGCCGCGCTTGGGGAGTGAAGTACGGCGAGGACCCGGCTCACCTACAGAACCGCGAGTGGTAACGACCGGATCCTGCACTCAACTCGTCTTAGATGCCGATTTTACCGAGGTTGAGTCTTAGATCCGGTCGCTACCATTCGCGATTCTGCATTGACTTATTTTGGGTGGTCTATTTCCGGAACGCATTCCCGCCAAGAAAATTTTCCCGTAAGTACACGACCGTCTCGTGCAGCGTCTCGCCGGGATCACGGGCCTTGAAGTTGAGTTCACGTGAGGCTTTTGCGCAGTTGAGATACCAGAAATATTGGGCCATCTCGATTGCTCCCGGCTCAACTGGCGAGGCCATCTGCCACTGCTTAAAGAGGGAATCAACAAGCTTCGCTCCGCTGACTGCAAGCCGGGATGGCAGGGCCAGTTTCGGCGCTGCGACCTTGGTTAATCGCTCCAGACGCCCAAAGAACTTATCAAAGGTCCAGTTGGCGGCTCCGAGCAGGTAGCGCTCCCCATGCCTGCCTTTTTTCATCGCCATACGAAAAGCCCCGGCGGCATCACGGACGTCAACAAAGCTCAAGCCGCCGCCCGGCAGAGCGTTGATTTTGCGCGCCATGAAGTCGAGGACTACTTTCGTCGAACTTAAGCGTTCGTCTCCCGGACCAAGGAGTAGACTTGGATTCATAATCACTAGCCGCAGGCCCTTGCCATTGAAGTCCTGGAGCGCCGCCACTTCTTGGTAAGTCTTGCTTGCGTAATAAGGCCAGCGCGAGATGATATCTAGGGGCGGGGGATACGTCTCGTCAGGAACAACCTCTCCATCTTCGGTCACGGCAATGGTGCCGCTGGTGGAAGCCATGATAATCGACTTCGCACCCTGGGCTTTTGCCGCCTCACACAGCAGCCGGGTGCCTTCGACGTGAAGCGCATACATCTCGCGGGCATCATCGCGCTCGCGAGACACCCGACCGGCAAGATGATAAACATCTCGAATCCCCTCAACCGCGCGGGCCACGTCACCACTTTTCATGATCGAACCTTCCAACGGCTCGACGCCCAAATTGACAAGCCAATCGGGAATCGATGTAGCCATCACGCGAATATCTTTAGCCCCCGTTTCCACTAACTGTCGCACCAGGTGTGAACCCAGAAAACCTGTGCCTCCGGTTATCAACGTCGAGGCTCGAGGCCTTTTCTCAATCACTGCGCGACGCTTAGTATCGGCTGTGGCCGTCGTCATTCGCGCCGTTCGCTTTTGTGGGGTCTTTTTTGATGTAGTCACAGTTGAGATAGGCCGGTCATTTACGGTAATGTGGCAGTGTGACTTCCGTCAACGATATGCACTCCCTACAGAACCGGGAGCGGTAGCGACCGCACTCAACCAACGAGATCACTCCGCGTCCCGAATTCAATCGCACTCCAAATCAGGTTGGATAGAAGATCTCTTTGCCGCAGTGTTTGCTTATGTGATTGTGGTAGCGAACATTCAATTCGTTAGTTGAGTGCGGTCGCTACCGCTCCCGGTTCTGTATTGAGTGCCGTCGTTCAAGCCACAAGGTTCTAAGTGACGAGTTCGCCGACATCTTCTTTTTGGGCGATCTGTGCGCGGCGATCTGCTTTCCAGCGGTTGCGCATGGCTTTCGCGTCAAAAGGATGTCTGGTCAGATCGCGCAAGTTCTCGACGTCATGCTTCACCCTAGCTGCAATTAATCGATACGCTTCCGCTCGGGCCATTCCTTTGGTCATTTCTTCAAGTTCTTCGATTTCCACAAAACGACCGATGCGAGCGCCGACCTCGCGGTTCTTGATTATGTTTGAGCCTTTCGGCATCGCCTCGTGCGTACCCACCAGGTAGACGGGAAGAATGCCGACCCGCGAAGCAAGCGCGAGATAACCAACCACTGGCTTGAAATCAGCCAAATCGCCGGTCAACGAACGTGTGCCTTCTGGAAAAATAACTGCGTTGTACCCGCGATCCAGATAAGAACGAGCGTGACGCAGCGACTGTCTCAGGGAGCCGGTGCGCTCAATGGGAACCAGGTTTGTGAAGTTCTCCATTACCGCGCGCTTGTACTTATTATCGAAGAAGTAGTCCGCGGCCGCGAGCGCCACAAGATCTTTGCCCGCTTCTCCCAATGCCATCTTAGTAAGGCCCATGTCCAGGTGCGACGAATGGTTGGGAGCCACGATGAAATTTGTATGGACGGGGATATTCGATTGGCCCTCATAACGCGTCTTTAGGAACTTGTCATAAAAGAGTCGTTGGAGCACGTCTCCAGCTACATTTCCGGCGACTCGCACAAACGTTGGTACATAAATCTCGTCATCCGCCCGACGCTCCTCAGTGCGAGCCCTTTCCTCTGTACGTGAGGCCGTCGAAGAACGACTGCTCACGACACTCATCAACTCCCTGACGTCCTGGACTTCGTTGAATCGTTCGGGCGATGAGATTACACCGCCGGCATTCTCAATGGCGGTTCCTAACTCAACGAACATCAGGCTATCGAACCCCAAGTCTGCGAGCCTTGTGTCAGGTGAAATCTCCGACCCAGGTCGGTTGCAGACCGTGGCCACGATATCAGTAATCCACCGCGCCTCTGAGCCGGCTGTTTCGCTTCCGCCGGAAGCCCTTGTCACCTTCTGGCTCTCTTCCAGCGCTTCCATAATCGTCAGCACCTCGCGGCGTTTTACTTTGCGGGTCGCCGTGCGGGGCAACTCAATGTCCGTGAAGTGGAGTACTTTAACGCGCTTGAAGTAGGGAAGTGAGGCAGACACTTCGCGGAAATGCTCTTCGACGCGCCGGCGCAAGTCGTCGCGCGAAAGTGAGATGTCGTATTCATCCTCAGCAACTACCAGGCAAGCAACTTTCTCGCCGATTCCGTCGGGCAGACCTAGGATGCTCAGCTCTTTCACGTAGGGGGAATTTGAGTAGACCTCTTCAAGTTCGTCGGGGTAGACGTTCTTTCCGTTTGTATCGACAATAATTTCCTTGGAACGTCCCACCAAGTAGAGATTGCCGTCCCCGTCCAGTTTGCCGAGATCGCCAGTGTACAGCCAACGCTCGATGAGAGTGCTACGGGTTGCCTCTTCATTGTTGTAATAGCCCAGCATCACATTGGGCCCCCGGGCGATCACCTCGCCCACCCCGTGTACGTCCGGCTCCGCGATCTTGACCTGGACTCCCGGCAGAGGTTTGCCCACGCTGCCTGTGAGCATACGATTCTCGGGCCGTGTTACCGTTAGCACCGGTGAAGCTTCGGTCAAACCGTAACCCTCCAGGATTGTGAATCCAAGCCCCTGCAAATCCTGTTGGATTTTTTCGTTCAAGGCAGAGCCGCCGCTAATGAAATAGCGGATTCGGCCACCAAGACCTTCGTGAATTGGATAGAAGATAAACGGTCCGAGATTGAGTGGGGTTTTTTCGCGCACCCAGGCATTCCCTTGAACCAGCAGGTCAGCGGTCTTTCCAATCCAGTCGCTGCGCTCATAGAGCCGGGTCTTGATGCGACGATGCAGCAGTTCCCACAAAGCGGGTACACCAACCATCCCTGTCACATGTCCGTTCTTAATTGCCCGTGCGAGTGCATCGCTGGTCAACTCAGGTAAGTACGTGATCTGTGCTCCGCGGCTGAGCGGGGTCAGGAAACCGGTGGAAAACTCGAACGTGTGATGTAGTGGCAAGACGGAAAGCACGCCGTCGCGAGTCGACATGTCAAACACCGATGACAGCATCGAGACCATGCTGGTGAGATTACGATGCGAAAGCATGACGCCCTTGGGATTGCCGGTTGTGCCTGAGGTGAAGATTAGCGACGCAACTGACTGCGCCTGGACCTTTGTTGGCAACAATGCGATACGCTGGTCTTCAGTCTCTTGATCCGCGAGGGCAAAGACATCATCGAATGTCCAATAGCGTATTTTCAACCCTTCGTCGCCGAGCCGTTTACGCAGATCCGGGTGCCCCTGCTCGAGTTTCCTGCTAAGGATAATTGCGGCAGCATCACCTGCGCGAGCGAAATTGATGATTTCGTCAGTTGAGCTTTCCGGGTCGACCGGTATGCAGCTGGCTCCCGCTTTCAGCGCGCCAAAGTAAGTCATACCCCACTCGGGTGCGTTATGGCTGAAAAGCATCACGCGCGCGCCGGGCTTAATTCCTTCGCTCGCGAGAAAAGCGGCAGCGCGGGTTGCAAGTTCTCGCACGTCGGAGTAGGTGTATTGCTCTTTGCGTCCATCACGCTCGATACGCATGGCCACGCGTGTAGCATGACGTTTAGTTGAAGTCTCGAATAGTTCGAGCAGATCGCGATAGGTGTAAACGCGCTTGGGTTGCGCCCGCATGTCCTCTTCGAGCGTCGGGAACACCCACTTCTTTAGACCAGGCAAGTGGATATTTATCCAATAGTCGTACCAGTCAAGTTTCTGCGGATTCCAGGTCAGCAGCGACTGCTCATCTTTTCGGATCCTTTCGAATAGCGATCGGATATTGTCCGACCTGAAAACGTAGGCGTTCTCGATCGTAAATGGTCGAAATAGCGCGAAAGCTTCAGTAGTTTCCCGGGTGATTTCTTCGACGCGATCCACAGTCGTCTTGACGCGATCGATAACCTCTCCCACGCGTCCGCCGCCCCAGCGCGGGCGAGCGCGGTCCAGCAAAATTGAAGCCTTCTTCGCTGCGGCGTTGAACATCGGGGTCGAAGTTGATTCAAATCTCGCGACGGAGACGGCATGTGGCTCCATTCTGGCGGCTATCTCGTTTACGACTTTTATTCCGGTCTCTTTCTCTTGAAAATGCTTGCGCTTGTAAAGACCGACTAAGGTGATGATTCGAGACAGATTGTTCGGGTTTGAATCCCCGGTGGCTGCCTGATGGACCAACTGCGGCTCTTCCACGCAGGCCTGAGCCGCTACGGCGAGCATGACCGAGGCCACCTGATCCACGGGCGTGATGTCCAGAATTAATTTCTCGTTGGCAGGAATCTGCGTTTGTCCCTTGAGGGCGAGAAACACAATAGGCGCTGTAGTCGTAAAACCTTCGTTCCATCCAGGGAAAGGGTAGGCAAGGGCCGATTCCACAATACTCGGCCGCACGATGCTCCGCACCATTCCGGTTTCAGCGGCCACCAGCTGCTCGCCAAGGGCTTTCGTATAAGTATAGATATTGGGCCAACCCCACCAGGCTGATCGCTCTACTCCCAGCTCAGTCAGCCGTGTGCGAGTCCAGACTTTTCTTTCTCGCGCAACTGCCAACCCGAGGGCATCAGGATCATCTTCATCACGCCCCTCTTCGATCAGGCGTTTACGAGCAAGGTCCCGAAAGCGCGCCACCATCATCGCGTCCCTGGTTTCTTCTTTCACCCGTTCAGCAAGCTTTGCGCAGTCCTTGATTTCCTGCTCGACCGAAAACTCCACTCCGGGCAGCTCGTGTTTGCGAGGAAAATAGCCAATCACCGGGTCACGTTCCCAGACGGCGCCCGAGCGGTTGCCGGCCACAAAGCAGGTCGACACATGCACTAACGCGGGCCGCTTCATGCGCCTGGTAAATGCGATTACGTTCTGGGTGCCGACCACGTTCGTGCGCAGGGCACTCTCGAGAGTTGGATTGAAGGTCACGTTGCCCGCACTGTTGATCACAACATCAATATCGTCGGCAACTCGTTGAGCCTCGTCGTCGGCATAACCAAAGTTTGGCTCGCCGATGTCGCCACCCAACACCACCATCTTGTCGCGCACAAATCCTTCCATCGCGCTGCCGTAGCGCTCTCGCAGAGCATCGAAGGGCGGTGCCGTGATCACGCTATTCCAAAACCGAGTTTCCGATTCCTCCTGCGAGCGGGCACGCACAGTAACGTAAACCCGCCCGACATTAGGGAAGCGGTGCAACAACATGCTCAGGGTGACTTTGCCGAGGAAACCCGTGCTCCCGATCACAAAGAGGTGACGGCCGTTGTAGATTTCAGTCGGTGATAATTTCATGGCCGTAGCTCGGTTGCCGACGCCTGCATTGAACTGAAGGTCTGACATTTCATTCAAGGTCCGCGATCGCGATTATTGGTTGGTGCAACATCGTGATCTCTGCTGAGCTGCCTGTATAACTCCGCGCCATGGCAATGGCCTCAGTCAAATTGTCGGCGCGTTCCCAGGCCATCATGGCGGGAACGTGAGCGTTTTCCGCCCCGGCGGCGATAACGTGACCGGCATGTTGGCGCCCACTCTCGCCCCAGTACCACATGAAGAAAGGGTGCGAGCCGTGATAGGCGTTGCCGCGCCG
>JACCSP010000344.1 GCA_013812905.1 Pyrinomonadaceae bacterium | reverse complement strand
TCCGCATTGACTCACTGAAAAGCTTACTTTCGTGACACTGTTGTCTCATTCACAATCCAGCCAGTTTGCTCGTTGTGATTGCGGGTGGCTGGAGACAATGGATGGAACGGACGATGAGCCTTTCAGCAAGAACCCAATTAACAGTAAGTCTGAGCACGCGGTATCGACAGGCGAAGCGTCCTCAGAAAAAGAGAATACTCGATGAGTTCACTGCTGCGACGGGCTACCATCGCAAGTATGCGATCTCCTTACTCAAGGGGACGGCGCGAAAACACAAACGCACAAAAGTCCGGCGGCGAGCACGTCGCTACAACGAAGCTGCGAAAGAGTCACTGATCTTGATTTGGAAGGCCAGCAATCACCTTTGCTCTAAGCGCCTGGTTCCGTTCCTGCCAGAACTAATGGCGGCACTAGAGCGAAAGGGCCACCTGACGCTGCCGGAAGACATTCGGCGGCTGCTGTTAGCCATGAGTGCAGCCACCGTTGATCGGCTACTGAGCGCCTTGCGCTATAACGGGAGGAGACGCAGTTTCGGCACCACCCGTCCCGGCGCTCTGCTCAAACGCCAAGTTCCGATACGGACCTTTGCTGATTGGGACGATCTCAAGCCGGGCTTTCTGGAAGCCGACCTGGTGGCCCACTGCGGTACGACCACACAAGGAGCCTATCTCAGCAGTTTGACATTAACCGATGTGGCGACGACGTGGACTGAGTGCTTAGCCCTGCTAATGCACGGGCAGGATGCTGTACTCTCTGGCCTGGAGCAGGCTCGCGGCTTGTTCCCATTTCCAATCCTGGGTCTGGACACCGACAACGGCTCGGAGTTTCTCAACGCACAGTTGTTAGGCTACTGCCGTGCCGAGAAGATCACCTTTACGCGCTGCCGGCCATACAAGAAGAACGACCAATGTCACGTCGAGCAGAAGAACGGCTCAATCGTCCGCCGGATGGTTGGTTATGATCGCTACGAAGGCAGTGAAGCATGCCGGCAGCTGGCTGCTTTATATGGCGTGCTGCGACTCTACAACAACTTCTTTCAGCCTTCCATGAAGCTGATTTTCAAAGAACGAAGGGCAGCAGAGTACTGAAAAAGTATGACAAAGCCCAGACTCCCTATCAGCGGGTGTTGGCTGCACCGCTCATTAACCAGGCAGTCAAGGAGTCGTTGCGGATTGAGTATGCCCGACTTGACCCAATTGAGTTGTTGCGTCAGGTCGAGCATCTGCAAAACCTGCTCTGGCAATATGCTCATCGGCCGGCAAATTGGACCAGTGTTGGTCAACCGCTGATTAAATCGCAGGTGGCAACCACCGAGCCTGATACTCGCGACCCGCTGAGCCTTAGGGCGGGACAAAAAGCATTGGCCCACGATGAGAGCCCCGAGTTATCAAGATCGAGACGAACGTATCGCACTACGAAGAAACCGCGGCGCCCATTTTCTGTGCCCCGTTACTGGCGCACCCGCAAAGACCCTTTCGCGGAAGTGTGGGAGGAATTGAAAGCGGAACTGGAACAAAACCTGTCAGCGGATGCAACCCGACTTTTTGCACGGCTACAACTGCGTTACCCGGAACGGTTCAACAATGGCCAAGTCCGCACGCTACAGCGCCGCGTCAAAGCCTGGCGCGATACGCGTGCTGTCCCCTGCGAAGGAGTGATTCTTCCCGTAGCATCGATGGATCACTCTAAGGTCACGAACGCTGCTTCAGTTTCAGCTTGAAGATGACGCCCAGCAACAGGAGAATTGGTGAATTAATAAGAAACGGCGCCAACCTTGCCTATCAATACTATCGGACGGTGTCGAGAAAATCGTTTGTAGGTCAAATGCGCGCGAAAAATTTTCAGCGGTTTTGCTCCACACCACTTGTGACTGTTTCGGAACCAGGAATACCGCTCAATGCATAACGAGGCAGCGGACCATCTGTGGAAATGCCGCGGCTATGGAAAGCGACAAAGAACGTCGCTTTCCCACAGCCGCTTGGAAAAGTCAGACCAAAGAACGGCCTGACTTTCCCACATTTCCACAGCTCCTACTGCGGGATAACAATAAAAATGTCAAAGACCAAAACTGCAGATCCGAAAGGGTCGGCGTTAGCAGCAAAACAACCCTGAGACAGCTCTGCAGAAAGTAAGATTTTTAATTGAGGCAACTTGACCCGGGCGTTCTAATTGTCGCCCATCAGGGTGGCGACGATCTCAGCGATTCTTACCAAAGAACCTCTGCCGCTGACAAGCTATATCGCGGAATGTCCAGAAGAGTTGCAGCGGATTGTGCGCAAGTGTTTGGAGAAGGATCGTGAGCGGCGCTATCAGAGGATGCGCGACGTGGCGACTGATTTGGAGCACGTGCTACGCGAATGCCAGAGCGGAGCATCAGTAGTCCCAACCAGAAAAAAACGCTCGGCGAGTATGAGGGTAATCACCAATCCCGATGGAAAGCGACCTGCATTCCTTACATCTCGCTTCGGGTTGGCGGTAGCTGCCGTCGTCACGCTGGCAGTGGTGCCTCGGTTTATGCGCTGTTTTTTAGAAGCTCTCGAAGTGCGCCAATTGGCAGCGTCAAATCAGTCACCTCCCCCGCCTACGATGACTATATGCGTGGCAAGGTGATGGTGGGCAGCGAAAACCGGGAGGATAATGAGACAGCCATTACACTGCTGGAGCAAGCCGTCAAAGCCGACCCCAACTTTGCAGCCGCTTATGCTGCACTGGCCCGCGCTTACAATAAGAAAGCATTCTATTTCGCGCCCGAGGCGGAGAAGAAACAGGTGAATGTGGACGCCGAAGTGGCCGTCGAAAAAGCGCTGGCGCTCGATCCGGATTTATCGGAAGGTCACTATGCCCGCGGTCTCATCCTGTGGACGCATGTCAATCGCTTCCCGCACGAACAAGCGATTCAATCGTACAAGCGCGCTATAGCTTTGAATCCGAAGTTGGATGATGCGCATCATGAACTAGGAGTCGTCTACTTTCACATCGGCTTGCTCGACAAGGGATGGGCGGAGATTGAAAAGGCATTGGAGATCAAGCCGAGCAATACCATGGCGCGATTTCGCTTAAATGTCATCAACATTTATCGAACGAAGTACGAAGAAGCCCTTGCGGTCTTCAAACGCATTCCGCGAGACACCAATCCCGCGCTTTATGATCGCAACCTGGCTACGGCTCTATTCCAGCTTGGGAGAATAGACGGAAGCGTCAGCAGTCGTTGAAGAATACTTGAAGACCTATGCAAAGGACGAGGGTGGAAACGTGACCAGTGTCAAAGCGATGCTGCTCGCTCGGTGTAGCAAGCAGCGTGAAGCGGAAGACACGATTAAGCGTGCGATCGAGATCGGAAAAAGCTTTGGCCACTTTCATCACACCGCTTACAACATCGCTGTAGCTTATGCACTTCTCAATAAACCCGCGGAGGCCATCAAATGGTTACAGGTCGCCGCCGATGATGGCTTCCCCTGCTACCCCTGGTTTGAGAACGATGCCAACTTGAACAGTCTGCGCAAAGACGAGCAATTCATCGGTTTCATGGCGAAGTTGAAGCGGCAGTGGGAGCGCTATAAAGCCACCTTGTGAGCGAG
>JACCSP010000257.1 GCA_013812905.1 Pyrinomonadaceae bacterium | reverse complement strand
TCCGCAGTTCACGCTCGACCTCGTGAGAAAAAAGCCTACCGTTCTCAGTTAACATTCTGGTAACATCGACGTAACCGCGCCGTAACATCGGAGCGGATTACCAAACCGAAGATCAGCCGTCTTCGGCGGTCCCATCTGGGAGGAAATTAAATTGCTATCCAGGCCACGCTGGATATTTTTCTCTCGAACTCTCCGAGCATCAGGGCTCGCCGCCATCCTGCTCTTATTGCCTGCAGCTCTGTTAGCTGAAACCAACGCGAGCAATGTTGTTTGCCGGGCGGGCCTCGCAGTCGAGCGACGCGAGGAATTGGCCGGCAAGCTACGCAAAATCACCGGGTGGAGCGATCTGAAATTTGACCGGTCGGGGGCGTTGCGATTGGGTGCCAATCCCATCGGCGGATCAAGAAGAGCCAGAGAACTATTGTCACGAGTGGTAATGGGTGGTACGGCGGTGGTACTGGAGGATGCGAGCAAGCTTGCCGACGTCGCCTTTTGCCAGGTGCTTCCTGGTAAATGGAAAGAGAACGTTCCGGACAGCCGTCCGGCGTTCGTGGTACGAATTGACTTTGCAGATTTTGAGAATGTAATCGGCGATGCGCCCGCGCTGCGAGCTTTCGACGCCGGCTGGGGCTTACTGCATGAGCTCGATCATATCGTCAACAACTCTCTTGATGCCACTTGCCTGGGTGAGCCCGGCGAGTGTGAAGCGCATATAAATGAGATGAGACGTGAGTGTGGTCTTCCCCAACGAGCAGAGTACTTTCATACGTATTCACCCTTAACGCTGGATTCTCATTTCATAACGCGGTTGGTTCAGCTTTCCTTTGAGCAGAAAGAGCCCCCCAGCAAGAAGAAAAAACGTTACTTAGTAGTTTGGGATGCGAATCTGGTTGGCGGTGTTATTGAAGACAAGAAAATTGCGGTTCTGCGTTAACTCTACTGCTATCCTACGTCCCACTAAAACTCCTACAAAAAATTATCTGGCTTGGCGGTTGCAGGCCTGCTCGCAACCCTAGCGGGAATCGGGCCAGGTGAGCCGTGCGGATTGCTTGGTCACTGATTGGGAGACGCCTCGTCCAACTCGATCATCACGGCCCAACCGCTCGAGAGTCGCATGGATGGCGAAAACCATTTCCTTTAGATCATTCAGCTCGCGGGGGGATCTCTCCTTGGCCGCAAATAATGCGGTAGCAATCTCGCCACTGAGCTCATGTGAAATTGCCATACGGGTACCAAGATCCAAATGCGCACGCTGGATAAAATGTTTGCCGAGGGAGGTGCATCCTACACACCCTCTGTTACGGCCATGTTAACATCGTGTTAAATAACCCGGCCGAGCCGGGCATAATTCAACCGCAGTAACAAACATTTAAGGTGCAATTCACAGCGCCTTAACCTCCTGCTATTAGAGTCCGCATTGAACTTCAAAAACGGAATTTTAATTATGCATTGAGAGCTCGCCAAGATCCTATGGAAGCGAGCCCCTCAAGCCGTCACGTCTAATCTTCCACATGACAGGAGACTTGGTTATGTACAACAGATACTCCCAGAGGCATCCTCGCGTTTTTTTAATGTTGTTTTCCCTTGGGGCGTTGGTTTTTTTTCAGTTGTCAGGCGCCGCGGTTCTGGCCCAGTCGGGCTCGACCGGAACACTGACAGGCGTCGTTCAGGATCCTAATGGTGCCGCGTTACCTGGGGTCGCTATCGTACTCAAGAATGTTGGCACGGGCGCAACGCGCACCGTTACCACGAACGAAGAGGGCCGATGGACCATGCCAGCTTTGGCCGTGGGAACCTACGAGATCACCTACGAGCTTGCCGGCTTTAAGAAGCGAGTCAGAGAACAGGTTGAGGTGGAGGCGAGCGTGCCACGCACGCTCGAAGACAAGCTTGACGTCGGTGAAGTGGGGGCAACTATTAACATCGTCGAAGGAGCCGCTCTGGTCACACCGGAAACGGCCACCACGTTTCGACAGCTATCAGCGGATGAGTTGGTATCGGTTCCCACCTCGACGCGCAGTTTTACCCAGCTACTCTCAACTGAGGCTGGAGTGAACACGGAATTGTCGCCTGTGCTCACGAACGGAAACGGCAATCAGTCGCCCTCCGTTAACGGCACACGTACCACCAGCACTAGCCTTTTCTTCAATGGTGTGGACGCTACAAATATCACCACCAACGAAGGTTCTTTGAATGACAATATTGCACCTGCGCCGGAGACCCTGCAGGAAGTGAAGTTGCAAACGAGCCTCTACGATGCCTCGACGGGACGTTCCGG
>JACCSP010000342.1 GCA_013812905.1 Pyrinomonadaceae bacterium | reverse complement strand
CGAATGGGGGAATCCCTTCCGATAACCCCTTCTTCAATCAGACAACTGGAAATAACCGAGCGATTTGGGCGTTAGGGTTGCGCAATCCATTCACCTTTTCGTTCCAGCCCGGCACGGGACGCATGTTTATCAACGACGTCGGCCAGACTACGACGGAAGAGATCAATGACGGGATCGCCGGCTCCAATTATGGTTGGCCCAGCTGCGAGGGTCTCTGCAATCCTACTAACCCTGCCTTCCGCGATCCGATCCACACTTATGCGAATGATGCCTCGACCTGTGCTATTACCGGCGGCGCCTTTTACAACCCCCAAACCGCGCAGTTTCCCAGTATTTATGTCGGCAACTATTTCTTCGCAGATTTCTGTGGAGGTTGGATAAGGAAGCTTGACCCAGTAAGTGGTAATGCCGTCGCGGGATTTGCGACTGGCATCTCGTCTCCGGTAGATCTCAAGGTATCAACTGACGGCAGCCTCTACTACCTCGCCCGCGGCACGGGCTCGGTACACAAGATTGAGTATCCTGCCAACATGCAGCCTCCACTGATCTCTTCGCATCCTCAAGCTCAAACTGTTGCGGTGGGGCAATCTGCTACTTTCAGCGTCAGCGCAAACGGTACGCCGCCGTTCAGCTATCAGTGGCAAAGAAATGGAAGCGATATTGCCGGAGCAACATCGTCCAGCTACACGTTCTCGAACGCACAGCCATCGGATAACGGCGCAGTGTTTCGGGCCGTAGTAACTAACAGCTTCGGGAGCGCGACGAGCAATGATGCTCAGCTTACCGTCACCTCAAATACCCCTCCCACGGGCAACATTACTCAGCCCACGACAGGTACACTTTACCAGGGCGGCCAAACAATTAGTTACGCGGGCACCGGCAGCGATGCCGAGGATGGCGCGCTGCCGCCCAGCAGTTTCACTTGGAGAGTAGACTTCCATCACGACACCCACATCCATCCATTCTTGCCAGCTACCAGTGGCGCAACCAGCGGTTCATTCACGATTCCAACTACAGGCGAAACTGCGGACAACGTCTGGTACCGGATCAATCTGACAGTTACGGATTCGGGAGGACTCGCCGACTTGTCCTACCGCGATATTTTGCCTCGCAAGTCAACGGTTACACTCCAAACGAGTCCTTCAGGCCTGCAACTTAAGTTGGATGGTCAGCCTGTTACGGCGCCGCACTCCTTCGTCGGTGTAGTAGGCATAACCCGATCTCTTGAGGCAGTTTCTCCGCAAACGATTGGCAGCACTACTTATGTGTTTGGATCGTGGTCGGATGGCGGAGCGACCAGTCATTCGATTTCGACGCCTTCCACAAATACGACTTACACTGCCGTGTATAGCGCCGGCGCTGGAGACACGACTCCTCCGACGGTCTCAATAACGAGTCCGGCTCAGGGGGCGACCGTCGCCAGGAAGTCGACTGTCACGCTGAGAGCGACGGCCACAGATAATGTGGGAGTCGTTAGGGTGGAGTTTTATGTTAACGGAAGCTTGCAATGCACCGACGCGACCGCAGACTATACCTGCAACTGGAGAGTACCGAATCAGCCCAATAGGAGTTATCAAATCCAGGCTAGGGCGTACGACCAGGCGGGAAACTCCGCCTCGGCGGTTATTCAGGTCACGGCGCGCTAACGTTTGGCGAGCACGTGGCTTTTGAGGGAAGCGAGGGTTTATTAGGTCCGGGATCGGATTATGTTTTGACCTGCCGAAGTCGAAGCACGAAGCGGCGTGTCGCTATTCAATTGGCCATCGATAGCTCGCAGTTTTTCATTCAAAGTGAGTGTCCTTTTGCCCTCGAGCATGCTTACATTTTCACTGAGCCGTGGGGGCGAACGTTCCTTCGAACAGTAGCACAGTTCCGAACAGCCATTGACTTACCACCGAGTTTAAGATAGAACCCTCCCGCTTCGCAACGTCGCGACATATTTCGAACTTCGCTAAATTTCGCTAAATAAAGGAGCCAGTCCCATGAAACGTATCCTTGCCTTCGCCGTGATTGTAATCGCGGCATCACTCTTAGCCTCAGGTCAAACACCGACCCAGACGCCGGAGAAGCCGGTCACTCAAGAAAAACCAGCCAAGCAGAAGCCTGCCTCGAAAGAAAAACCAGCCCAAAAGCCGGCCACTCAAGAAATGCCGGCCACTACAGAAAAGCCGATAACGCAAGAAGTGCCGGCCACTACAGAAAAGCCGGTAACGCAAGAAGTGCCGGCCACGACAGAAACCCCGGTTGGGCAGAAGATGGCCGCCGGCGGAAACGTCGAACAGGAGTTGATGCAACTCGAGCAGAAGTTAGCCGACGCCCTGATCGCGGGCGATATGGCAGCGTTCGGAAGCCACCTGGCAGACAATGCTACGCTCACGGATCCGGGCGGTATGGTTAATACCAAGGCAAAATTTGAAGCTGATGTGAAGTCGGGTGCTTTGAAGCTCGAATCCTCGAAGATTGAGGACATGAAGGTGCAGGCCCTTGGGGACGTGGCTATTGTCACTTATAAGACGACGGACAAGGGCACGTACAAGGGCCGGGACATCAGCGGCGATTACCGCTGGATCGACGTGTTCGTTAAGAAAGACGGGAAGTGGTGGCTGACGGCAGGGCAGGGGACCTCTATCCAAAAGATGCCACAATAGTTGTTATTTTTCCGAACCGCATCTTTAAACAGGAAAGCCGCGACTTGGTTCGCGGCTTTCCTATTCTCTAGCAGGGTTACAAACGCTGCGCTTATAACAGTATTGAAGGTAAACAGAAGCTTGCAACGCTTTCAGACACCACTGGTAGTTAGGATTTAGCTACGTGTTTCATGCGTTTTTCGTCTTGCTTGATTTCCTTACCCAGATATTTCTAACTTTTCGGCGCTGCTCCGCTTCCGTTTGTACGCACTGTATCAGTGAGAAGAATCTGCAAACACCACAACTTTGATCATGAGTTAGCTTTGCAATCAGTTAGCTTAGCTAATTTTTTGCAACCGCGTTCACCTGTTGTCCATGCAGGATATACTGTGCATTTGACATATACACAATGATGGCGTAGGGTAACGCTTGAACCGAGTCATGCTTACTCCCTTCTCAGCTCCTCTGGAATCATCCAGATTATCTGAAGTCAACAGCTCCACAATCTGAGGAGATAAATTCAATGGGAATATTCGACAAGATGTTTGGGCAGGGTGCCCAGAAGGCCGGCGAACAACCTAAAGCTGAGGAGCGCTTCCGCGAATTGAAGCAAAAATTCCAGACAGTGCTCACTACTGCGGATCAACAGCACGTCCAGTTTCAGAACCTGCACGTGCAGGACGATAAGCTATTTATTAAAGGTACTGCGCCAACAGAAGAGGCAAAAAGCAAATTCTGGGAGCAGATCAAGCTGGTTAGCCCAAATCAGGACGACATTACGGCTGACATCACTGTTGACTCAAGCCGGGCTGTTGGTGCCGCTGTCGGCGGCGCGCAGGGGGGGCAGACCTATACGGTGAAATCCGGGGACACGCTTTCCGCTATCAGCGAGCAGTTCTATGGAGACACGAATGAGTACATGCGTATCTTTTACGCGAATCGCGACAAGCTCAATGATCCCGACAAAATTCAGGTTGGCCAGCAACTGACTGTGCCTACTAAAGCGTAAGGGCGTGTGAAATCGATGCTCAGGTTACCGGGAAGTAGGTGGATGCTTGCATCCGCCTGCCCCCGCTAAAAATACAGGAGGTTAAATTAATGGATTGGATGAATCAACTCAGCGGAATATTAGAGCAGTACGCGGGCGCCGCAGCAGCGCCAGCTCAGTCTAATGTTCAAGATGATTTTGATCAGATCGCACAAAGCGCTCCGCCGTCAGAGTTAGCTGATGGTTTGGCTGCCGCCTTTCGCTCCGATAAGACACCCGACTTCGGTCAGATGGCCGCCCAGTTATTCAGTAACTCTAGTGGTCAGGAGCGCGCTGGTATTCTCAACACGCTCATCAGCGTCGCTGGTCCACTGATTCTTTCACAGGTTTTATCCCGCCGAACTGGCTCCAACGCCGGCGGTGGCTTATCCAGTTTGATCGACAGGTTAACCAGCGGGCAACAGACCCATATCACGCCGGAGCAAGCTGAACAAATTCCAGCCGAGGCAGTGCAGGAGGTTGCAGCTCAAGCGGAAAAGAAAGATCCTTCCGTGATTGATCAAGTCAGCAGCTTTTATGCTCAGCACCCGACGCTTGTAAAAACCCTCGGTGCGGCGGCTCTGAGCATCGCGCTCTCGAAGATTGCCCAACGACAACAGGGTGTTTGATCACCTGTAGTCTATAATCGGTAACTAACAAAGCGCCTTGCTTAGCTCACACGCCGACAGAAGGCTGAGTTCTGTGCGATCAACCAGCTTTCATATCAGTTGTGATGCTTAGAAACTCGCTGAACAAATTAACCCCTTTGAGAGAATAAAGGTTAACTATTAGGAGCGCCGGAAAGGATTTTTATCAACAATGTGAATGGCCATCCGCCGGCCGACCCGAGCCTTCCACAGGTGGGAAGAGATCAACCTGGGATTGACCGGCGTTAATTACGGCTGGCCCCGCGTTGTCGGAGATTCCACCGACCCCTGCGTATACCAATCCCGTCTATAAATACGGTCATGACGGACCCCCCACTTTTCACTGGCTGCGCAATTACCG
The DNA here is from genome assembly GCA_013812905.1 of Pyrinomonadaceae bacterium. Lineage (GTDB taxonomy): Bacteria > Acidobacteriota > Blastocatellia > Pyrinomonadales > Pyrinomonadaceae > PSRF01. Next base: position 7,062 of record JACCSP010000342.1, on the reverse strand, counting down.
GCGGCGCGTTCTATAATCCCGAAACCAGGCAGTTCCCAGCCGGTGCCTTGGCAATTACTTTTTTGCTGACTACTGTAACGGCTGGATCAACAGAATGAACACTGATGCAACTGTGACCAATTTCGCCTCCGGTATCTCCTTTCCGGTCAGTGTGGAGGTAGAGCGGGAGGGTAGCTTGTATTACCTGTAAAGGGGTACGGGCGCTATTTATAAGATTGTACGCTTCTTGTTAACGCCTAAAACTAACTCTTCATAACAGCGGAACGGACGTTCTTGGTATAAACTACCAGCCATTTCGAACGGGTCATCAGATTGACCCAATCATTCTGAACATTCTTAACTTTCCTCCGCTCAACACAAATCTCACATCTCCGAAATCACCCCAAAATTCATATGCTGCTCGTTAAGGACCTTGTGGCACAGGCCTTGAGATACTGATAAGCGAGTAGCGGCCAGACTCGCCAGACGGACTGATCGCGTGTCAGCCGCTCCACAGCATCTAAATTTTTTATTCGCAGGGGGAAGCATGAAAGGAATCGTAATTCATCATAAGGGAAAAATCTGGCGGGCTCTGGAGGGTCGGGTTAGTATTGGCCGCTTGGCAATCGAGGCCATCAGAGCCGTCCCGTTGAAACCGGGCGGAACGAGCCTCGAATCTCCCGTTCGGCGCCCTGTCTATTTTGTCTTTAGCGTCGGGGGCCGGACTATCGCTGCCTCTAAAAACGTGACGCTCAGAAAAGGACGTAGATACCCGGGCGTAGAACACTGGTTCGTCCTGCCCGAATTCGCGCAACACATCGAGCTAAACGAGTTGCAACAGCCTGAAACCGCGGCCGCCTAAGCCCGAGGCTCGCGGGGCCCGCGACGTTGACGCTAAACAGGACCTTTACTTAAATCTCTATATCCCATCTTGTTTATAGGCGCTCGCTGTCTGGGGCTTAACGTTGACGACTCGCGGAGGTCACAGAATTCTCCGGCTTTTGTCGCTTTATTGCGGATCGGCGGGGTTTATACTTTAGGCCCCTCTTCTGCCAACCATGCAGACGATGGACCACGACGGCTTGACTTTTTAACTGGATGACTGATTGGGTAACTATTGGAGGCGGCGATCGGAATCGAACCGATGAATAAAGGTTTTGCAGACCTCTGCCTTACCACTTGGCTACGCCGCCACAAGCAAGTCTGAAGGAGGAAGGCGGAAGTACGAAGCCCAAATTGGCGATGAAAGCCGAGCTTTCATCCTTCATCTTCCGCCTTCATCCTTTGATATTGGAGCGGGAGACGAGATTTGAACTCGCGACCCTCGCCTTGGCAAGGCGATGCTCTACCACTGAGCTACTCCCGCTTTGGAGGTTCGATTCTACGTATCCGCTTATTGTTGTCAAGCGAGGCAGTTTTCCCGTGAACTCTTATCCTGATTTTCCCATTTTCACTGCGTTGCTGTGAAGCGAACCACAGTTCCTAGCTGTACGCTTATTCGACCGACCTAGTGATCCTCGAATTCACATCTGGACACTGAGTCTTGTCAGTGACGCTTCAAGTGAATTCCCAGCACCGATTAAGCTCCAGCCCTCTCTGATAAGCTCACGCGGGCTGCCTGCGAGGGACCTGCATGGATCAAAGGCACCCGTCTGGTATCTGTCGTCTCACCACAGTCATTCGGCAGTAAACACATACCTGATTACACCCGAGACTTTCACCGGTTTGCCGTTAACTTTAGTTGGCGAAAACTTTGCTGCGCGGGCGGCTGCCACTGAAGCCGCGTTGAGTAATGGATTTCCCGATACCGCGCGGGCGGAAACAACATTGCCTTTTTCGTCCACCAGTACCTGCACCACTACAGTACCCGACGCTTTGGCTTGTTTTGCTACGGGCGGATAAGCAGGTTTAGGCAAGCTGATGGCCTTGCCGTTCAATACGCCACCTGAGACAGTCTTCCCTGAAGTCACACTTTCGTTGGTGTTGATGTCAGTGTCGGTATCCGCGTTACTATTGAGATTGGCATCTTCGCTGTCGCTTCTCTGATCAGTGATGTTGATTGTCTGGCCGCTGTTAGTCCGAACGATACCCTTCTCAAGGCGCCAGACGCTGTTGCGTCTCACTAGACTCACTTCGTAATGGCCACTGGCTTTAGAACCCTGAACTGACATCACGAAGGCCGCGTTGCCGGAACCGTCGGCGTTCTGGCTGAAGGTGCCGAGCGGAAACCCGGTATCCTTGACTTCTCCCAAGTGGTCCTTGACCTCGTCGTTTCCTTTAAGCGCAGTGACCGCCGCGGTGTAGGCCTCAGAAGATTTTAAAGTCTTCTCAGCGTAGTGATAGCCGAAATAGATGGCGACAGCGAGTCCACCCCCCAATATCAGTAATATGATGGCTACGATCAAAATGATCTTGCCGCAGCCCGATTTCTTCGCGGGTTGGGCCATCGGTCCACCCATCATCGGTGTCTGTGGCGAGCTGTAGGGCGGGGGACTTTCGTACATGGGCGGAGATTGAGGCTGAACAGGAGCCCCACATTTTGGGCAGAATCTATTAATCGACTCCACGTCATTGCCGCAGCTGGTGCAAATCATGTTTAGTCTCCTGGTTTCGGATCTCTCTCAATAGCCCTCCAACGGCAAGCGGAGGTCCAAGTTTAGCGCGCGCAAGCATAGTCCGCTCATGACTAAGCTACAAGGAAAACTCGATCTACGGTGACTGCTTCGCCGCCGGTGCATGTACCTGATCAGAACTATAGTGCAGATAAGAACAAGTACTTTCCAGCGCTTTCTTCATCGTTAGCCCGCTGGTTGACTGTCGGGAAGTTAAGGTTGAGGATTTTGAATCGATTTGAATTCAGAATGATTTGCATCTCAACCCTTAAGGTCGGCGTGAGTTTAGCCGGTCCAAGGGGATTGAAATAACGCACCGATAAACTGGAAGTTGCAGAAATTTTCTAACCCGGAGAATCTACTCGCTGGAGCACGGAGAAGAGAAGGTAGAGATGTGAGTGACCACAGTGTTGGAGATGAGTAGATTCAGTCCACCGGCGCAGCTTCAGAGGGGGGCCCACTCCTTTTTACCCGCCTCCCAACCTGCAAATTGGCTAAGCTTGAATTGTCAATACAAGGTCAATCCCAATATCGCTCGGGCAAGTGACGCTTGCGAAATTTCTCTTCTGACCAGAAGCTGCGCATTAGTTCGATCTGCAAACCGCGGAGACCTTTATCGGATGGCGGCAACACGATGCTTACCACGTCGTATCGATCGGGTGTATTCCTAAGACCAAACATACGGCGGTAAGCGCGGGCGGCCCGCATGATCTGTCGCTGCTTTCTGAGATCAACGTTTGCTGCAGGTACAGCGAACCAATCTGAGGCGCGAGTCTTCACTTCTACGAAACAGAGAATAGGACCTTCATAGGCAACCAGATCGATTTCCACACTTACTATTGCGTCATTCCTATTTCGACCCACTGGGATCGTGAAATTTGACCCGACAATTTGATAACCAGTTTGTAATAGAAATGCAGCCGCAAGTTCTTCGCCACGTTGGCCAAGCTTATGAAGCGCAATAGTCTCCGGTGGTTTTGGTGAGGAATTCTGCATGAGTGTCTCGCAGGCGGTGAGTGCGCTCTAAGTTTTGCCCCTTCAGCCAAGTTATTCCAGGATTTCGCGTAATCGATCCAATGCCTGGCCCCAGAAGGTTTTCATTTTGGCCGCGGCTTCTGCGTCGGAAAGCTTGCTATGTTGGACGACGACCTGGCTCTTGGCGGCACCCTTTGGTAAAAAATAGATCTCGAGACTGGTCTTACCGTCACTCCAGGTCACACGCATAGACTTGTTTGGCGTGGCCTTCCGCACCGCGAGTCCGCCTTCTGGAAGCCAACTGCTGCGACTCTTTCCGTTTTCCACTGCTTTGTAGAGTTTCGCGAGGGGCACGTTTACGGTTCTACTCACACTAATCTGATAGCCGCCGGGCTTTTCGTGCTTCTCGCGCAAGCCAAGTGCCTGTTCGTAGCTGACAGTGATCATCTGCTGCCACCACGGGCCGACGTCGTGCTTGGAGTTAAGAAACTTAACAATGTCCTGATGTGACATCTCTTTTGCACCGGCCTTATCAAGAATTACGAACCATTGATCCCATTTCTTGCCTGTCTTTGCTTTGACGGCTTCGTCGCTCATGCGCGGGCTCTGCGTTTTGGTTGTTGTTGGCATGAATGCTCGTGAAGGAACGGACAATAGTGAATAGTAAGTAGTAAATATTAATAGGGAATAGTAAATCGTAAATAGTAATCAGTGGAAGTACGCCCTGATACGTCTCGGCTTTTCTACCATTTACTATATACGATTCGCCATTTACCTTTTCGGCTTACCTGCCATTTACCATTCCCCATTCACCTTTCACTTACACATCACGATCGTATGCTACTTTCAACCAGTGCTTAACCTCGTCATCGATGTCTCTAACTGACTCAATGGGAATGCGATGTGTAATACGATCTTTTTTCGCGAAGCCGCCGGTATCGATCAAACGACCGTTCGCTTTCATATCACCGAGGGCAAAACCGAGATCGATGCGCGTACGCGTGGTTGGTTTAATTTGCGCAAAGACGTGCTTGCGATACAGGGGAACGATGGTCTGGCAAGGACATGCTTTCGCATATCTTCCGACCTTGAGGCCGAGTTTTAGCAAGGCGTCATAGATGGGCCTCATCTTGAATTTCGAGCCGGAGAACATTTGTTCTACATAACCCTCCGCAGCCTTAAGATACTGGTGCGGGTCGGCCGTCTCAGTACGTTTCCCCACCGAGCGTTCGGCCATCCACGAGGCAATATTGGTTCCCAGGCCCTCCTTTTTCTTGAGCCAATCACGCCTCTCTTTCTCGCTTTTTGGTCCGGACTTCTCGATGAAACTTTGCCACTCCTCGAGCGAGCGTCCGGTCTTCTGCTTGAGTTCCACGGCCCACTTCTGCGTCATCGCAATGCCGGGATGCACGCTGTAGATGGATTTCTTTTTGGCAGCTGTGGCTGTGCGGGGCATGATGAAATTCCCTCCTTCTGGATGCCTAGGATAGCCGAGAGTTCGGGGTTTGGCTTCTTCAAAATTGCTAACTTGAAGACTAATTGGGTGTCAGTGGCAGACTTGCGTGTTGGAAAGCAAGTCCAGACCTTTGCAAGCCTCGACAGACTTGAACGATCCACGAATCACACGAACCAACACGAAATCTTGTTAGTGCTGTTTCGTGTAAGTTCGTGAATCGGACTGACGACCTGCCCGGGCCGTGACACTTACTCTCGAAAGCTGGCCGTCGGCAGAAATCGAGGTGCCCGTCTCACCTTTGTTGCCTGCTCAAAAGCGTACGCATACTTGATCAGTTTCGGCTCGCTGTACGAAGCTCCGAAAAACGAGATGCCAAACGGTAACCCGAAAATGTAACCGGCAGGCACGGTTATGTGTGGGTAACCCGCGACCGCGGAGGCTGATGAATACCCGCCGGTGAAGTGGTCACCGTTGGCCCAGTCGGTGGGCCATGCGGGCCCGCCCGTGGGCGCGATTAGCGCATCGAGACGATGCTGGCCCATCACAGAGTCAATGCCCTGGCCTCGGGACAAAAGATGGTTCTTGCGCAGGGCTTGAAGATACTTCTTGTCGGTAAGTGGGCCTTTCTCCTGTGCCTTTATAAAAATGTCCTGCCCGAAGTAAGGCATTTCTTTATCGCGGTTCTTTTCATTGAATTCTATTATCTCTTTCAAACTACGAACCGGCGCCTTGGCTCCCAGGCCCGCGAGGTAGGCATTCAGATCCGCTTTAAACTCGTAAAGCAGCACCTCGAACTCGGAGTCATCAAACTTTCCTTTGGTGGGGATGTCGGTCGGGTCGATTACCAAGGCCCCCAGTTTTTTGATCTCTTTTATTAGCTCTTCCATTCGCTTATCAACTTGATCGTTAAAGTTGAAGTACGCTCTGGCCACTCCGATACGCGCACCACGTAACCCGTCCTTATCGAGAAACCTGGTGTAGTCGCTATGTGACTTGCCACGGCTCGACCTGGTGGCGGTGTCGCGCGAATCGATTCCCGTTAGAGCCCCCAGGAGAAGGGCTGCATCCGCGACAGTCCGAGCCATGGGACCAGCGGTGTCCTGACTGTGGGCGATGGGGATAATCCCCGACCTGCTAACCAAGCCGAGGGTGGGTTTGATTCCGACCAATGAGTTTGTTGAAGAGGGACAGACGATCGATCCATCTGTTTCCGTACCGATGGCAGCCGCGCACAAGTTCGCGGCCGTCGCCGCTCCGGAGCCAGAGCTGGATCCACAAGGATTGCGGTCTAACACGTAAGGGTTTCGCGTCTGACCACCGCGACCACTCCAGCCGCTGCTCGAATGATTCGAACGAAAGTTTGCCCACTCACTAAGATTTGTTTTACCGAGTATCACTGCTCCAGACTCCCGCAGTCTTCGGGCGACAAACGCATCCTGGCTCGGGGTAGAGGCTAACAAGACGAGCGAGCCGGCGGTTGTCATCATGCGGTCGGCGGTGTCGATGTTGTCCTTGATGAGAATCGGAATACCATGCAATGGTCCACGCGCCCTGTATTCTTTGCGTTCCCGATCCATCGCCTCGGCGATGGCCATAGCGTCGGGGTTGATCTCGATCACGGAGTTTATAGCCGGGCCGCGCTTATCAATATCCTCGATGCGCTCGAGATACTTTCGTGTAATGGTGCGCGCACTCAGCTTTCCAGACTTCATGCCCTCCTGCAGCCCGGCGATACTTAGTTCATCAAATTCGAAAGATTCAGGATATGACCCCGACGGTTCAGCAGCCGCTGCATTCGGGCTGGCTGTAGGAATGAGTGGCTTGCTAATTACTAGCGCACTAGCCAGGGCGCTTCTTTGCAGGAAGTCTCGGCGCTTCATATCACTCCTTCAAGTTTCGTTAGAGGTGCGGTTGTGGGACTAACGCCGGGTAAGATCCACCTCTCCCAGGCTTCAACTTCTCCCTCGACTATGACAAAGAGGGGACAGTGGGCGAGTTTCCTCTTGCTACTGTCTCAGTCACACCGTGGCTTTAGCCCGG
>JACCSP010000332.1 GCA_013812905.1 Pyrinomonadaceae bacterium | reverse complement strand
CTGCCTGACCACCCAGTTTTCCTTCGCTACCCACTTCGCGGGCCACCCGAGTAACTTCCGAGGCGAAGGAGTTCAACTGATCCACCATCGTATTGATAGTGTTCTTGAGTTCCAGAATCTCGCCCTTTACATCCACTGTGATTTTTTTGGAGAGGTCGCCGTTAGCCACGGCCGTGGTCACTTCGGCGATGTTACGCACCTGACTGGTCAGGTTACTGGCCATGGAGTTCACGCTATCGGTCAGGTCTTTCCAAGTGCCGGCTACTCCTTTGACCCTCGCTTCGCCGCCAAGTTTGCCCTCCGTTCCAACCTCTCTTGCCACGCGCGTAACTTCCGATGCGAACGAGCTCAACTGGTCCACCATCGAGTTGACGATTTTCACTGTGCGCAGGAACTCGCCCTTCAACGGCCTTTCATCGACCTGTAGGCCCATTCGCTCCGAAAGGTCACCGTTGGCGACAGCGCCTATCACACGCGCCATCTCACTTGTGGGCCGGGCCATGTCGTCGATCATCTGGTTGGTGGAGTCGACCAGCCGCAACCAGGAGCCGGAAGCGGCCGGCACCGCAGCGCGATGCATTATCTTTCCTTCTTTACCGACCACCCGGCTGACCCTCTCAACTTCTTTCGCGGTCTTATCGCTCAGTTCGATGATGTCGTTGAGGGTGTCTGCAATCTTGCCCGCTTCGCCGGTCCACTCACCGGGTAAGCGAACTGAGAAATCACCCCTCTTAAAGGCCACGAGTGTTTTCAAGAGCAGCTGGGTGTTGAAGGAGTCTTTGGTCGGGGTTCGATTTGGCATCTTATCCTTCCGAGTTTGTTTAAGAAATCCGAAGAGAGGTGCGCCACTATTAAAGTCGGCCGGACAGGCTTAATTCCGAGACACGATGATGGGCTCACGCAGCCGTGGACTGTACTGGTGTACCGCGGGGGAAAGTATTTATAAGATGTGGGCGATGCAGAGACAATTTGATGTCGCTGCCTAATATTTATACCTAGCTTGCAAGCATATGTAAACCCCCTCCGAAAACCGGTTACTGGTTCAGTTTGGGCTTTGGAACATCATCGGAGGGATGTAAGTTAATAGCCGTGGGCGAGCGTTGCGCGACGCCCAAGGATAGCCGGAAGAGCACTCCTGACTCTGGAGGCGTCACATTTCGGGGCAGTGTTTGACCCCTTTCAGGGTCAGGAATTTCTGCACCGATCCTCCTGTCGCGCAACGCTCGCCCACGGCTATTGCCTACTTTCAGGATGCGTTTCTACTGTAATGGGGGGTCACGGTTTTGGGACTTCATCTCCACGGGCGCGCGGAAGATGCCACTTGACTCGGGTGTAGGCAATGCGGAATCCATTTCGCTCCGCGTTACGCTGCGACCCGCTGCCTGGCAGCGCCCCCATCATGGCAATATCGCAGCCATTATGGGCGGCATAACGCAAACGACCCTCAAGCAAAGCGAGTTGTGCACCCTGCCGTCGTCCTTCCGGGATTGTGCTGGCTCCCGCTAATAGAGCAACCCCGTTAGAAATGCAGATTGCCCCGGTAGCAATTGCTGAGCCTTCCAACTCCGCAAAAAACGAAAGAGCGGCGGCCCTCTTAGCAGTTTCGATTCGTTATTCGGTCCGATCATCTTCGCCGGTCGGCTGTTCGTTGATCCAGACAGTCTTGATATTCACAAACTCACGAATGCCGAATTCACCTAACTCGCGGCCGTAACCGGAGTTTTTTATTCCGCCAAAAGGCAAACGAGGATCGGAAGCTACCATGCCATTGATGAAAACGCATCCTGCTTCCAGTTCCTCAATGAAGCGGGATCGCTCCTGGGGGTCATTGGTCCATGCTGCCGCTCCCAGGCCGAAGTCAGTGCCATTCGCCAGCTCAATCGCCTCATCGATTGTCCTGGCGCGAAACAACATCGCCACCGGCCCGAATACCTCTTCGCAGAAAGCTGGTGAGTTGGAAGGTATGTTGGCGAGTACGGTGGGTTCATAAAAATTTCCAGCACGCCCGAGCCTCTTTCCACCGCACAAGATAAGCGCGCCCGCAGCCACAGAGGTTCGCACCTGACTATCCACGTCTTTCAGAATCTGCTCGGTTGCCAGTGGACCAATGTCCGTTGAATCATTTGAGGGGTCGCCCACCCGAAGTGCCTTCATCTTTTCAACGAACCGGCGCTCGAATTCAGGATACACATCTGTGGAAACGATGAAGCGTTTGGCCGCAATACATGATTGACCACTGTTGAGGGTGCGAGCCTTCACGGCCGTAGTCAGCGCTTCATCCAACCTCGCAGAGGGCATGACAATGAACGGATCGCTACCGCCTAGTTCCAGCACGGTTTTCTTAATCTGGTTACCGGCAATGCTGGCCACGCTTCGTCCCGCGATTTCACTGCCGGTGAGAGTTGCTGCCGCGACGCGCCGGTCGTTTATCACGCTCTCAACCATGTCAGAGCCAATCAGTAGTGTTTGAAAGGCTCCGTCGGGAAATCCCGCGCGCTGGAAGATGTCTTCAATGGCTAGTGCACACTGGGGCACATTTGAAGCGTGCTTGAGCACACCGACATTACCGGCCATAAGCGCTGGCGCTGCAAAACGGAAGACTTGCCAGAAAGGAAAGTTCCAGGGCATGACCGCCAACACAGGGCCGACTGGCTGAAAGTGGACATAACTCTTGCCGGCATTTGTTTCGACCAGGTGATCGGCGAGATGCCGTTTCGCCGTTTTCGCGTAGTAGCGACAGACGAGGGCACACTTCTCAATTTCCTGCCTGGCGCCGTTAATTGGCTTGCCCATCTCGATAGTCATCAGCCGGGCCAGCGTGCTCTTATCCGACTCGAGTAACTCCGCAGCGCCAAGCATTAGCGTCTCGCGTTCGGCGAATGAAGTATGGCGATAGCTGCGGAATGTGGTGGCAGCTCGCTCGAGCTTCTCCTCGAGTTGTATTTGGGTCAACGATTCAAATGTTTGTAAAGTCTCACCGGTTACCGGGTTGATAGTGGCGATAGGCATGGTAGTAAACGCTCACCCTTGTTGTTCAAACTAACTTTGCCAAATTATAGGTTATCGACGTGCATCTGTATCTATCCGCCACGGGTTATCCGGACGCGCACCCTGCGGCTTAGCCGCCTTCCGTGCGGAAAGGCTCAGCCTTTCCGGAAGAGCTCAAGATTTAGCGAGGCTACGCCTTATGATCTGTGCCACCTAAGTTGAAGTCCTGAAGACCGGTAAGCGTGTGTTTGTAACTGAAGTGAGATAGTAGACTGGTGAGTCTTTGGAGATGCGCAACATGAGGCGTAGCCTCCTTTCGAGTGTGAGGTTCGGAAAGGCTGAGCCTTTCCGGACGGAAGGCGGCAAAGCCGCGCGTCATGCTAATCCAGTTAGGCTTAAGTTGTCACGTTCTCACTCGAACAACCGTCGTACTGGTGTCTTCTCCAGCTTCCGTAAACTAATTGCGACATTCTCTTGCTATGACTATGACAATGAAAAGCGAACGACTTGACAAATTTGCTATCGCGGCGGCGCTACAAGAGATCAGCAGCCTGCTCGAGCTCAAGGGCGGCGTTAGCCGGTTCAAAGCTCGCGCTTATCAAACCGGCGCGCGGGCGATCGCTGCTGTCGCCGGCGATATCGGAAAACTGATCCAGGATAATAGCCTTACCTCGATCCCGGGTATTGGGAATGCACTCGCTTCACAAATCAAGCAGCTTCACTTAACCCGATCCTCTTCGGTGCTAGAAGGTCTAAGAAAGGAGTTTCCGCCGGGCATCATCGAACTTTCCGGACTGCCGGGACTGAGCCCTGCCAAGATTGCCAGGCTGCATGAGGCGTTAGGAGTGACTTCGATTGCTGAGCTTCAAGTTGCCGCTGAAGCGGGCAGAGTACGCGATGTTAAGGGCTTCGGCTCTAAAACCGAGCAAAGACTGCTGGAGCTTATTGCAAATCACGACCGCGACCACCAGACCGAGAAACGCTTCCATATTCACCAGGCGCAGCGAATTGGCGCCCAGGCCCTGAATTACCTGCAGGCAGCGCGCGGACTTAAGGCGGTAAGCTTCGCTGGTTCCGTGCGACGATGGAAGGAAACTGTAGGCACTATTAGCATCGTGGCCAGCTCGAACCGGCCGGAAGCCTTGATCGAGTATTTTGTGCGGTTCCCACTTATTGTGAAAGTCGAAGATCAAACTGGTACTAGCTGCTCGGTTCTGCTGGCCGAGGGGGCCAGAGTTTTGTTGAGAGCCGTGCAACCGGGTCAGTTTGTCCTCGCCCTGTTTTGGGAAACAGGCTCGCGGGCGCACGTTAACAAGTTGCAGGAAATTGCCGGCCGCAAGGGACTGGATCTGAATGGCCAGAGTCTAAAGATTAAAATCAACCGAGCGAAGAAGGGGAAGTCTTTGAGTTCAGGACGTCGACCACTTGAAATTCGGAACGAAGCAGATGTCTACCCGCTGCTGCACATGCAGTACGTGCCGCCGGAGCTGCGCGAGGACGAAGGGGAAATCGAATCGGCGCTTAACAAAACTCTTCCAGAGGATCTTGTTACGCAAGCTGACATTCAGGGCATGGTTCACTGCCATACAACATATTCTGACGGCAAGCATTCAATTGAAGAGATGGCCCGAGCCGCGGAAGCCATGGGCATGAAATATCTGACCATCACGGATCACTCACCGACTGCATTCTACGCCGGAGGCCTCAATCTTGACCGTTTACAGCGGCAGTGGGAGGAGATTGGCGAAACGCAGGAAAAGGTGAAAATAAAACTTTTGAAGGGTACAGAGTCAGACATTCTCTCAGATGGCCGGCTCGATTATCCGGATCGCGTGATGGAGATGTTTGACGTAGTGGTAGCCAGCATTCATTCGCGTTATAAAATGGACTCCGAAAAAATGACCAGATGTCTGGTAACTGCCATGCGCCAGCCTGTCTTCAAGATTTGGGGACATGCTCTCGGCCGTTTGATTCAGCGCCGGCCACCATTTGAATGTGATGTTGAGCGCGTGCTCGATGTGATTGCCGAGTCGCGGGCCGCAATTGAAGTCAACGGCGACCCCTATCGTTTGGACATGGAGCCGCGCTGGATCCGCGAAGCGCGCAAGCGAAAAATAAAGTTTGTGATTTCAGTTGATGCGCATTCAACCGGTGCTTTGCACAATCTAAAGTATGGAGTCGCAATGGCGCGTCGAGGGTGGCTGCGGCAGGGTGAGGTGCTGAATACCCTGGGAGCGAAAGACTTTGCCAAGGCGGTGCGGCCAGCTTAGGCATTGGGTTTCCCACTTAATCGGTTGGCACACGAAAAATCAAGAACTATCCGCGGATTACCATGAAAGACACTAACAACATTTTCGTGTTCGTTCGTGCGGCTTCGTGGGTCGTTTGTTCAACCAAAGGCCAACTCTCTCGAATTAGGACATCAACAAGAAGGGGTGTGATCTTCTCTTTGTTTTTGTACCTTTTGTAATTAGGGTTAGCTAAAGGTTTCTAAGGGGCCCGTGCTTCATCAGATCGGATTGATGAGGTGCTCGGGGAGGCAACCTAACTAAGGAGGAAAGCGAGCCTCAATTGTTAAGTGCCGGTAAGGAAACCTGTCTGTTTTGCCAGATTGCGGCGGGAGCTGTGTCTGCGATTTTGGTTTTTGAAGACGAGTTGTCAATGGCCTTTCTCGACAACCGGCCACTTTTCCCCGGTCATTGTTTGCTAGTGCCGCGAGAGCACTACCAAACACTGGGCGATTTACCGCCGAAGCTAGTAGGGCCGTTTTTTTCGAATTTGCAACTCCTCGCGCGAGCGGTTGAGAGGGCGCTGAATGCCGAGGGCACGTTTGTGGCAATGAACAATCGCGTTAGCCAGAGTGTGCCCCACCTGCATGCTCACATTGTTCCGCGTCGAAGAAAAGACGGTCTGAAAGGTTTTTTTTGGCCGCGCAATAAATATGGGAGCGAAGAGGAAAAGCTGAAAGTCCAGCAAGCGATTCGGCTGGCAATAACGACGCTGACCTAACGATCCGCAGATTACGCAGATTACTCAAAAGGAAATCCTCACAGAAAAACCTCACGGAGAATGATCCCCGCAC
>JACCSP010000303.1 GCA_013812905.1 Pyrinomonadaceae bacterium | reverse complement strand
AGCAACTTCAGATCGAGTTCTGTCGAGTCCAATTTCGCTTGCAGATCCTCAACTTCAAGATGGGCCATCTCCCGCATTTCGTCATCATCGGCTGTTTCCAAGAGTTCGCGCGCGCCGGCGAGTTCCTTTTTGAGAACGTTCCAGGCACGGTATTGCTTAACAATGTGACCCAGAGCTCGATGCTGCTTAGCAACCTTACTGTAAGCGGAATGGTCAGCCAGCAACTCCGGAGACAGGAGATCCCGCGAGAGTTCTTCGTAACGGGTTTCGATTTGTTTGAGTCTCTCTAACATATTTGGTAACCAGGCTCGCGCAGGCGGTCAATAGCCTTGGGAGACTGTCACGAAAGCGGCGCCCAGGCCGACTCTCCCGCTTGCGGTTCCAGTTTCAGCGACTCTTTCAGTGCTTCGATAGCAACTTCCAGCTGCAGATCGTCGGGCTCCTGCGTCGTGATATTCTGCAGCCACACGCCGGGGCGAGTGATCAACTTGAACACCCAGCCGCCTTCTTTCTTAGCTGAAAGCCGAATGATTTCGTAAGACAGACCCGCTACGAGTGGAAAGAGCGCCAGGCGCACGAGGAAATTATAGAGCAGGGAATCAAACTTGATGACCGAGAACAACACGAGAGAGACGAGCATCACCACCATCAGAAAACTGGTGCCGCAACGTGGATGTTGTCGGGGCTGAGGCCGCGCGTTGTCCACGGTCAAAGGTAAGCCCGCTTCCCAGGTGAAGACTGTCTTGTGCTCTGCGCCGTGATACTGAAAGACGCGTCTGATGTCTTTCAAGAGGGAAAAGCTAAAAATCATGATCAGGAAAAACGTCAGGCGAATGATCCCATCGATCAGGTTGAAAGAAATCGACGGACGCACCGGACTAAGATAATTGCGAACCGACCGCCAGGTTCTGACATGCCAGGCTTCGCTTGCAACCACTCGGTCGGCACTCTCTCCGGCATTGGCGGTTGCGCCACCTGAGTTCGATGGGGCGGTGGAGGACACAGCCGCAGGGCTCGGCGATGGTGCCCAACCGGCGGCAATGAAAAGAGCATTAGTAAGTAGGAGGGGTGCAGCAATAAAAAGCAGGATGTTAAAAATGATAGCAAAGATGATCGAGCCCGCAGCGGCGCTGGTACCACCCTTTTTCATTTCATCCTTAGCGCGTTTCTGAGTGGGAATTGGAAACAGCCCGGGCACGGCGCCGGTCACCCCGGCAAAGTCGCCTTCACCCTCGATTACAGCCGGGGTAAGTGCCACCTGCACCTCTTTCGCCTCAGCCTCTTCGGCATCCGCGAAAGCCTCGTTGGCCGAATAATTTAGAGCCTTAATACCGAGACCCATGGACTGCACCAATACCGCCCCGCCCCGCAGCACGGGCAGCTTCAGAAGCGGATATTTGTCACTCCACTTAGGAAGGCGCGCCGCTATGTTGACGATCGTGCCGTCTGCTTTGCGCACCGCTACCGCATACGCATTGGGCGTGCGCATCATCACGCCTTCGATGACAGCCTGCCCGCCGACAATTAAATCTCTTTCATTGGTACTCACTTGGAATCCTCTTTTGTTGGGTGCCGGGTACCAGGTGTCGGGTGCCGGTTTTAAGTCATTCTTAATCCGGCACCTGACACCTGGAACCCGACACCTGGTACCCGATACCCGCCTTTCAAAACACTAATGCCGGCGTTTACGGCAGTCGCGGGTGCAATCATGCAGAACAGCGACCGACGATTGGCGCCGGCGTTAATATGGAAAGGTCGCTAGTGTCGCTTCTGGTTCAATATCGGTTCCTGTCCTCAAAGTCCACTTACTGTGTGGAGGCGTTAGTCTCCGTAGTCTTTTTACCGTAACGCTTGTTAAAGCGGTCGACTCGTCCTGCTGTGTCGACCAGTTTCTGCTTGCCGGTAAAGAACGGGTGGCATGCCGAGCAGATTTCCACATGAAGGTCGCCCTTCCGTGTGGAGCGGGTCTTGAAGGTCTCGCCGCAGGCGCAGGTAACGGTTATCTCGCTATATGCGGGGTGAATCTCGGGTTTCATCTCTCTAGTTTCCTTCTTGATAATGGCCACCTGGTGTACCGTACCTACAAGTTCATCATATGAGGCAGATGCGCGTATCGTCAAGTGCCGCGTACACTTGCGCGCGGAACCCGCCGCACAGACTGCAAAAACAACTCGGTTGACAGTAAATAAATCGCGTGTTTAAATCCAACTTCGCCGTCCTTCTGAAACTGCAATTAACACTTGAGCGCGAAAAGTTTTGTGCGGCCAGCCACACCGGATCGCACATCAGGTAAGAGTGTAATCACGAGTTCCGAGCAAATGGAAGAAGACAAGAACGAGCGAACTCCAGGGCTCTCGGATTCGTCGCCCGAACAAGCGCCGGATCGGCCTGACGGCTCAAAGCAGCCTGATTCCTCAGGTACGCCACCGCCTTCCGCAATTCCTCCCGCGGGCGTTCTTGCCGGCGCTGACGCCGAAAAGGCAGCGATGGTTGAGCAGGCCAAGACGAGAGTTGCAGCCGTCAAAGAGTCTCTAACGGAAAAGGCGCCAGTTGAATCCCCAAGCGCCACAAGCGCCCCAAAGGCTCCCATCAAGAAAAAGGAAGAGGTTCCTAAACCAATCGATGCTGCTAATCACCCCCTTGTAAAGAGCCTAATTGCGCAATTCAACGGCGCAGTAATCGAATCAGTGGAATTCATTAGACAGCTGTCTATCCGAATCGATGGTCCGCAGATCGTGGAGGTCTGTGATTTCCTAAAGCGACATCCCCAGACGCCGTTTAATTATCTTTCCGATCTAACCTGCGTCCATGTGCCTGATCGCGAGGGGTCCCCTTTCGAAATTGTATATAACCTGTACTCTATCCCTTCAAATGAACGAGTTCGCCTAAACGTGGCTACCGCCGAAGCGGGACCGGAAAGTGTAACTGGCGTGTGGCCCGCGGCAAACTGGATGGAACGCGAGGTCTACGATCTGTTTGGGGTGAGCTTCAGAAATCACCCCGACTTGCGCCGACTATTGCTGCCTCCGGACTGGGAAGGCCATCCGCTCCGCAAAGATGTTTCGCTGGAATTTGTCGAGAATGCGTGGACTAAGAAACATTTGCCCGATATGACTGAAGTCCAGCGTGAACAGCTGGAACAACGGCGAGCCTACGGGTTGGAAATTCTTTCGGTGCCGCAAGAGCGCATGATGCGTGAGATTTTACAAAGCGGCAAAGAAGTGATGCCCAAGGACAAGTGAACTGGTCAGTGGTTAGTTGTCCGTTGTCCGTTGCAACTGCCCAACAACCACTGACTACGGATAACTGACAACTGACAATGACTCCAAAAGAGATTGCCGCTCAATACGAAGCCAGGGTATTTGAGTCGCCTGAGGCAGCGAAGGTGGCCGGTTTTGTTTTGGCGGAGACCGCAACGCCCCGAAATGTTTGGAATAAGGCAAGTGCGGCCCAGGCAATAGCAATCAAGCTTGCGGAAAAACGAGCGAGCGGTATCGCCAGAGAGATTGGTTTGATAATAGAACCGTGGAGCGTAACCGGCTGTTACCTTCCGGATATGCCGGAACCGTCAGCCGCGTAGAAGCTTCAAGGCCTGTTTTGAGCGTCCTGCAGTTAGAAAGCTCGCATTACCTATGCATCAAGTAGAGATCGCCACAACCCGAGAGACGTTGCTGGATAGCCCCGAAATGGTGCTCAACATGGGGCCCCAGCATCCCTCTACCCATGGCGTTTTGCGCGTAATTTTGAAACTGGACGGAGAAACGGTTATCGATCTCGACTGTGACATCGGATATCTGCATCGCGGTATGGAGAAGATTGCTGAGAACCGCATGTACACGATGATCGCTCCGTACTGGGATCGTCTCGATTACATTGCAGCTGTTTCGAACGGACTGGTTTGGGTAGAAACCGTCGAGCAGATGATGGGCCTCATTGTGCCACCGCGCGCCCATTACATCCGCACCATTCTTACTGAATTGAATCGCATCGCTTCTCACTTGCTCTGGCTGGCGACCCACGCACTGGACATTGGAGCAGTGACGGTGCTGCTTTGGGCTCTGCGTGAGCGCGAGGAGATTCTCAAGATCTTTGAACGACAGTTTGGCGCCCGCTTGACGTGTCATGCCTGGCGGATCGGCGGCATGCCGAATGATACTTATGACGACTTCGAATCTGACATACGCCGCTTTATCAGCAATTTCCCCAGCCGTCTGGACGAGTATGAAACTGTGCTATCGGAGAATCGCATCTGGCTGAGCCGCACGGTAGGTATTGGCATTATCTCAGCGGAGGAAGCAATAGCGATAGGTTTGTCAGGTCCGGCGCTGCGGGGATCGGGAGTTCCCTGGGATATTCGCAAGTCGCGACCCTATGCGGCTTATGCCGATATGAATTTTGACGTTCCGCTCGGAGAAAACGGCGATACCTACGATCGCTATCTCGTCCGGCTAGAAGAGATGAGACAGTCGCGGCGCATTGTCGATCAGGCCTTGAACAATTTGCCTGATGGTCCAGTAAACGCAAAACTGCCAAAAATAATTAAGCTGCCGATGGGTGACTATTACCACTCGATAGAAGGTCCTAAAGGCGAGATTGGTTGCTATCTGGTTTCGGATGGCACGGCCCAGCCCTGGCGTATGCGTGTTCGCCCACCGTCTCTGATGAATCTTCAGGCGCTCAAGCAGATGTGCGTGGGCCACCTGGTGGCCGATGTAGTGGCGATTATCGGCACCCTCGATATTGTTCTCGGTGAGATTGATCGATAGGTGATTATGATCACAGTCGCATTTTTTGCCCCCATTAATTTCGTCGACGATTTGTTGCTTAAGTTTTTCAGACCCGAGACGATTAATAACGTAATCTGGCCGTTCATACAGATTGGGCTGGTAGTTACGCTCGTGGCGGGATGGGTGGCATATGCTACCTACATCGAGCGCAAAATCTCCGCTTTTATGCAAGCCCGACTGGGGCCGATGCGCGTGGGGCCGTGGGGCCTGCTCCAACCCATTGCCGACGCCATTAAGCTGCTCACCAAAGAAGACTTCATTCCGGACAAAGCGGATCGCGGTATTTTTTTTATCGCGCCCTACATCGCCGTTGCTTCGGCGTTCATTGTCATGGCCGTTATCCCGTTTGCTCCTGACTGGGGGGTCATCACGGACGTCAACATCGGCCTGTTGTTTGTGCTGGCCGTGTCCAGCGTGGGCGTGCTGGTGCTGATACTTGCCGGTTGGTCGTCAAACTCGAAGTACGCACTGCTCGGGGGCTTGCGATCGAGTGCGCAGATGATTTCCTACGAAGTTGCAATGGGCCTGGCCCTGGTCGGAGCCCTGATGTTTGCCCGCACGCTTTCACTCTCCGGAATGGTTAATGCAC
>JACCSP010000212.1 GCA_013812905.1 Pyrinomonadaceae bacterium | reverse complement strand
CCGCAAAATTGAACGCAATCCCCGATCGAAGGTCAGACCCTTCTTTTCATTGACCGGAATCTGAGTGATACCATGCAGCTGATACTCAACGGGGTCCTCAATAGTAACAATCTTGTCTTCTTCGTTTCGGATCTCATTCAGCGCGGCATAGAGTGTTGTGGTTTTTCCCGAACCAGTGGGACCCGTTACCAGCACCATGCCGTAAGGCTCGGCTATGTAGTGGCGAAACTTTCTCAGGTCCTCTTCGGCAAAACCGACCACATCCAAATTGAGATTCTTAAAGGCTTCGTTAATCTGTTCCTTATCGAGAATACGAATGACGGCATCTTCACCGTGGATCGTGGGCATAATGGAAACACGAAAGTCGACGTTGCGCCCCTTGTAGCGAACTCTGAAACGTCCGTCTTGCGGCACGCGCCGCTCGGCAATATCCAACTCCGACATCACCTTGATGCGCGAGATCAACGTCTGGTGATAGGCGAGGTCAATCGGATCGACTTTCGCGTAGAGAGCTCCATCAATGCGATATTTGACTTGAACCTCGGTATCGCGTGTCTCAATGTGGATGTCGGAGGCGCGCGACTCCATGGCGTTATAAATGATCGTGTCAACCAGCTTGATGATTGGCGACATCTCCGAATCAGTCGCCAGACGATCCAGATCCAGTACTTCTTCGCCGTGCTCCGTCTCCCTTACCAGCGAAATGCGGAACCCTGACGCCGCTTCCTGCAATACCCGTTGTGTGGCGTCGCCTCGACGCAGGATCAATTCGATAGCGCCGGCAGTTGCCACATGCGGAACGATGCGCGCATGAAGCGTGTTCGCGAGTTCATCCAGACGTTCCAAGTCTGTGGGATCCGCCATGGCCAGGTGCAGGCCCCTTCCATCACGTTTCAGCGGGAGAAATTGGTGACGCACCATCAAGTCAACCGGAATCTCATTGAAAAGGCCGTAATCAACCGGCGAGTCCCGATCAGCAGGGAGCAACTCAACAAACTGCAGCCGGTAACGACGTGCCAGTTCCCTTGCCGCACGCACCTCCGGAGGCTGGTGATCCGACTCCGGAACCGAAGTCTTGTCCTCGCCTGGGGCTGGAGCTTGAGGAACTACGGTACTTGGCGAGGCCAGACTGGCAGTGTCCGCTTCTGTATATTGCTTCATATTGGATCTCTGCAGCGTTGTCCAGGCTCGCCTTGATTATCAGCGATGACCTGTGACTCCCGCTCCGCCCGAAATGGACTGGATGATCGGCAGGTAGATTGCCAGCAAGATCGTGACGACGACCCCACCCATTACCACAAGGATCGCAGGCTCGAGCGTGGTCGTCAACTGTTCGAGACGCACCTCCGATTCGGCGTCATAGAAGACGGCCACTTCATCCAGCATCTCCCTCAAACTACCCGACCGCTCGCCAATTCCGATCATGTCAATAGCCAGCATCGGCAGCCAGCCGGCGTGCTCGAGACTCTCGGTGAATGAGCGGCCTTCGCGAATCATCGGCAGAATAGCTGAACTACGGCGCCGCAACTCCCGATTTGTGATGGACTCCGCGGCAATCTCCCACGATTCCACTAGAGTGATGCCACCCGCCAGCAGGGTGGCTAGCGAGCGCGTGGCCTGAGCCACTGATAACTGTATGGCGAGACTTCCGGCGAGCGGGACTTTGAGGATGGCGGCATCAAGAGCCAGCCGCCCGGAAGTCGTGCGCGACCAAATGAATAAAGCTACTGCTCCCCCGATAACCAGCGGCCCAAACCAAATTACGTTCCCGGAAAGCCAGCTCGAAAGTCCCACCACGATTTGTGTAACAGTGGGTAGCTCGCTGCCAAACCCTGAAAACAGCTCCGACATTCTAGGGACGACATAGACAGTCAGGAAGGTCACCATGCAAGCCGAGGCAAAAAGCAAGAACAGCGGGTACGCGAGCGCTCCGCGAATCTTGCGGCGCAGGCCAACGTTGCGTCTCATGTATGTGACATAGCGACTAAGAACTTCATCCAGCGCGCCGGAACGCTCGCCGGCCAGAATCGAAGCGGTGTAGATCCGGGGAAAAAGATTTCCCTGCGCAGCAAAAGCTGCCGACAGAGCCGCCCCACCGCGAATCTTTTCTTCAACGTCTCCGAGCACCGCGCGCAACCGCGACGACGCAGCCCGTTTCCGCAGCATAGAGATGGCTTGTAGAATCGGGATGCCGGCACGGACAAGCGCTGCCAGTTGCTGATTAAAAAGAAGGAAGTCGTTGGCCTTGACGCGGGCGTGCGCTCCCCGACCGCCGAGGCGCGTTAAAGCAGCTACGCCTGACGTCCTCGGGGGAGTGACGTTGAAAACGCGGAAGCCTTCCCGCTCCAGCCGCGCGCGCGCTTCATTCACACCCGGCGCGTCGACCGTGCGAGTCACCACTTCGCCCGCCGGCGTCCCTAAACGACAGATAAACTCAGCCATAGATTTCGCAATCCTTGGTTCGATCAGCACGAAAGTATAGCACGCGGCATAAGCCATCCTTTCTTGGTGACCCCGCCCCACTCTACACGCGCAACCTGAGCGGAAGTTGCGACCAACTTTGCTTGCCTTGTTGACGTCGCCCGAATTAATTATATAATCCACGTCTGCACGCCCACTCTGCACGATGACCGGAGCAGCGGCTTACGCCAAGTGGTGAGCCCCGTCCCTACCCTCAAGTTGCGACAGGGCTACTTTTAACAACAGCCTCCGCCGCATGAAGCGCAAGGTGCATCGTCAAGTCAGCCTGCGTGATCAGTAAATTTGGTGCATCAAATATCTAAATCAGGGGAGGAAAGGCCATGAACCACTGCCGCCAGAGCGACAAACATCAAGCGCCGGCGCTGGTCGCACTGGCAGGTCTGATTCTTATCCCGTTCATCTCTCCCAAAGTGACGGCGAACCGGGCGACAACTGCGACGGCAACCCGTCCAGTAGCGACGGCGCAATCGCCCGCACGGTCAAAGGCCAACGGCAAGATCGCATTCGTCAGTGGGCGGGACACCGATAAGCTGGATATCTATGTGATGAACCCTGATGGCACCGACATCACACGTTTGACCGACGGCACCTCGTACAACGAAGACCCGGCGTGGTCGCCCGATGGAACGAAGCTCGCCTTTACGAGCCTTCGGGAAGGGGGGTTTAGAATTTACGTCGCGGAAGCGGACGGCAGCAACGTCAGGCGACTGACCGATTCTACGGAGGATGAGATGCAGCCGGCATGGTCACCGGACGGCACCAGGATCGCTTATGCGAGAGGCTTCATCGGCGCGTGCGCTCCGCCCAACCCGACTTGTCCGGGGCCAGATATTTACGTGACGAACGTCGACGGCAGCAACGAAAGAAAGCTCACCGCCGACCGGACGGGCAACAACAGCCCCACGTGGTCGCCTGACAGCACGAAGATCGCATTTGCGAGTCGTCGTGACGGCAACGGCGAGATCTATGTCATGAACGCCGACGGGAGCAATCGGACGAACCTCTCCAATAATCCGGCGATGGACATTGATCCTGACTGGTCACCCGACGGCGCGCGCATCGCTTTCGCCAGCACCCGAAGCGAGAATCATTGCTGCGGGATCCTGAACTTCGAAATCTATTCGATGAACCCCGATGGGAGCAGGATCCAGAGACTCACTGACAGTCCCACAGTGGAGCACGCAAACCCCGTCTGGTCGCCCGACGGGACAATGATCGCGTTTCATGGCCGCTTAATCAACGGAATCCGTTTCGACGATTTCGACATTTACGTGATGAACGCGGACGGCAGTAATCAGAGGCCGATCACTACTGACACATTTGAAGATATTCGTCAGGGTGACGAAAGGGACATACAGCCTGCTTGGCAGCCGCTGCTGTTGGGAACGAACGGTAAGATAACTCTCACTAGCGAGCGCGACGGCAACGCGGAAATCTATTCGATGAACGCGGACGGCAGCGGGCTGGTGAATCTGACTAATCATTCGGCCAGAGACATCAACCCCGTCTATTCGCCGGATGGCACCAAAATCGCCTTTTCCAGCGACCGCAACAACCTCAGCTTTGACCTTTTCGTGATGAACGCTGACGGGAGCAATCCGACCCGCATCACCAGACACAGTGAAGTTTTTTGTTGCGCAGAGGCTTTCGAGCCGGCCTGGTCGCCCGACGGTAAGAAGATCGTCTATGTCTCTCCCTTCATGCGCGTTGAACTGCCTCGGCTGGTAGTGATTAACGCGGATGGCAGCGGCGCGATGTTCATTGATAGCGCATCGCAAGCCTATGATCCAGCATGGTCGCCAGATGGAACGAGAATAGCTTTCATCGGTCACCATGCCGCCGAGCCGTTCGAGCGAGAAGCGTTTGAACGTCACCTCTACGTCATCAACACTGACGGAGGCGGCAGGACGAGGATCACCAATGTGCCCGTCGTCGCTCCCGGCTCTAACTTTTCACCGGATTTGGCGGGGCCAACTTGGTCGCCCGATGGCGTTCGGCTCGCTTTCGCCAGCAATCGAGACGGCAACGCAGAAATTTATGTGGTCAGCGCGAGCGGCGGCACAGCGACGCGGCTCACGAACAACCCGGCACAAGACACGCTTCCCGTCTGGTCGCCCGATGGCGCGAAGATCGCTTTTACGAGCGGGCGCGACGGCAATTCCGAGATTTACGTTATGAACGCCGACGGCACGAATCAGACGCGTATCACGAACAACCCGGCGCATGATTACGACCCCGATTGGCAACAGCTTGAACCGCGGGTCGCGCCCCCACCCGCGCTCTCGACGCTGCAATTCAGCGCCGGCTTATACCGCGCGCCTGAGCAGGGCACGCAGTCCACAGCGCCGACGGCGACGATCACAGTCAGACGCCTCGGCGACGCTTCGCGTGCAGCCTCGGTTGCCTACACGACCCGTGATGCGTGCAATGATACGCCCGGCGCTGCCGCATGCATTCGCACGGCTTCGGAGCGTTCGGATTACATCACGGCTGCGGGACGCTTGCGCTTCGCTCCTGGGGAGACCGCGAAGAGCTTCAACGTCCTTTTAATTAACGACTTCTCCGTTGAGGGCGACGAGATTCTCAATCTCGAATTGAGCAACGCGACAGGGGCCGGGTTGGGAGGCCAAAGCAAAGCGACTCTGGTCATACTCGACGACGACACAATGGGGACGCCCGTCAACCCGATTGATGGGCGCGCCTTCTTCGTGCGGCAGCATTACTTGGATTTTCTCAACCGCGAGCCGGACGAAGCGGGCTTGCAGTTTTGGACCAATCGGATTTCCGCCGAGTGTGACGCTCGCCCCGCGGACCCGCCATGCGTTGAAGCGCGAGCACACGTCTCTGCAGCTTTCTTCCTCTCCATTGAGTTCCAGCAAACAGGTTATCTCGTCTATCGCATGCACAAGGCCGCGTTCAACCTCCTTCCGCGTCTGCGCGATTTTGTGCCTGACGTGCAGGAGATCGGACGAGACGTAGTGGTGGGCGCACCGGGTTGGGAGTCACAGCTCGAAGCAAACAAGGAGGCGTTTGCCTTAGAGTTCGTCACGAGCCACGCCTTCGTCGCCCGCTATCCGGGGCCGACGCCCGCGCAGTTCGTCGGTGCGCTTGCCGCCAACACCGGTAGCTCGCTCTCGCAAGACGAGCTCGACGCGCTAATCGCCGAACTGATGCAGGCGGGGAACACCGCGCGGGGCCGCGCCTCCGTGCTGCGCAAAGTGGCCGAGGACTCCGACTTCGCGCAGGCAGAGTTCAACCGCGCATTTGTGCTGATGCAATACTTCGGCTACCTCAGACGCAACCCCGACGACGCACCCGACTATAACCTCGACGGCTACAACTTTTGGTTGAACAAGCTCAATCAATTCAACGGCAACTTCGTCGCCTCCGAGATGGTCAAAGCCTTCGTCACGTCAGGCGAGTACCGCCGCCGGTTCGTTCAATAAAAAGGCAAACGCGCGGCGGGTGACGCCTGCCGCGCTATTGACATCTGCGCTATTGACATCTTGCGCCGTCTGAACACCCTGCCTTACAATGCGGAGAGTCAGCACACATTGGACGGGAAAGTAGCGCGCGACCGTCTCCCAACGCAAGCCGTTCCCGGGTAAGCTCTATAAAAACTGAAGACTCGGGCATCACAGCCAGGCTCTTCCGCATCTGTGTTGACAGATTTCTCAGGTCTGTCGGACAAGTCTCGGGTGCTCGACGGAAAACAGCGGGGGGTCACATGCAGTTACCGGTCAGATGCGCTCTCCGGATCGCGCTCGCAGTATCATTTCTCGTCGTTTTTATGACACAAATTTCATTTACTGCTGGAGCCCAGGAACAGTCTGCCCAAAAGCCAACTACCGGCGCAACTCCGGCGAAAACCGATGCGGCGGGAAGTCCGGGATCTGAGCAAAAGACTGGCAATGAGCTCGACGGGCCGGTTATCGTAAACACGGACCTAATCACCTTGACGGTTACCGTTACAGATACGTACGGTCGCTACGTTTCGGGCTTGAGCCAGAAGGCTTTTACGATACTCGACGAGAAGAAGCCGCAGGAGATTACTTTCTTCAGTGACGACGATTCGCCAGTCTCTGTCGGAGTGCTCTTCGATGTATCGGGTTCAATGAGCGGTGAAAAGATTAAGAACGCGCGTGAGGCGCTGTCTAAGTTTATTCAAACAAGCCACAACTCGGATGAGTATTTCCTGATAGCCTTCAACTCACGGGCCCAGTTGCTGCTCGATAGGACTCGCGATGGCAATGCGGTTTTGGACAAGCTCACTTTTGTTCAAACGAAAAACAATACGGCGCTCTATGACGCCTGCTATCTCGGCGTGGAAAAGGTGCAACGCGGGCTCCACCCCAAACGCGCGCTCCTATTGATCAGCGACGGCCAGGACAATAATTCCCGTTATACCTTCAATGAGCTTAGACGTCTTTTGAAGGAATCTGACGTGGTCTTGTATGGCGTGGGAATTCTCAGTGGCGGCGACGCCGGCAGCGCCCTAGGGATGGAAGGCCAGGGTATACTCGATGAATTGGCCAATGTCTCTGGAGGAAAGGCGTTCTTCCCGCGGTCAGCTCTGGAAATGGACGACATTTTTGAGCAGATCGCGCTTGAGTTACGGCATCAATACTCCATCGGCTACAAACCCAGCAATTTCTCCAACGACGGCAAGTGGCGTAAGATTAAGGTGAAGGTGACCCCTCCGCGTGGCTTGCCGCGCCTGTTTGTACGTTCTAAGGAGGGTTACTACGCAATCCCCGGCGCACGGTGACACTTGTTTTCGAATCCGTTCGGCAACGCACTAGCCCTCCCAAGGCATCCTTTTAATGTGTGCGCGGTGGACGCAGTTGTCCGCGACGCTGTTTGCCCCAGCTTTCGTGAAGTACGCGAGTAAAGCTTACTCGGCGCTCCGCCCCCAATCTTCAAAGGGGCTTGCGGGGCGCTTCGTATGATCGGGCTAAGACCTTTAACCTACGTCAATGCGAGACTCAGGTATCTCTTAGGCGTTTCTCAGGTGAGGATATAGTGAGTGAAAAATCATTCCAACTATCATAGGATGAGTTTGAGGTTAGGGACGCTAGCCCTGATCGCGCTCACTGTCGCAGCACTTATCGGCACAAGTTATACTTCGGCTGCTGTGGTTCAGGAAGCGCGGGCTCGCCGTATCGCGCAAGCAACGCCGACTCCCACCCCTGCTCCGGCCCGTCCAAGCGGTTCCACCCAGACTCGACCGGCAACTACTGCCCCCTCATCGGCTCCAACAGCGACTCCCACTCCGACACCGCGGGCCACGCCGACGCAGACCCCGGTAAATGTAATTGACAGGATCATTCCGCAACTAGGCGAGCCGCCTCCGCCGCCGGTGCTCAAGCCCAAACCTACACCCACCCCGCCGGAAGAGTTTGGCGAGGGAGACATAGTTAAAGTAGACACTGAACTGGTAACCCTGAATGTTCGCGTAATTGACCGCAACAATCGGCCGATCGATAACGTGAAAGAAAGTGATTTCCACATCTTTGAAGACGGCATAGAACAACCGGTAGCTTTCTTTACCAGAGAAGAAATCCCGGTCAGCTACGGCTTGGCTGTAGACAATTCAGGCTCCCTGCGGAGCCAGTTACAGAGCGTGATCGACGCGGGCAAAAGTATCATCAACAGCAACAAGCCGGGGGATGAGACCTTTCTGGTCCGTTTCATTAGCAGCGACAAGATCGAAACCATGCAGGACTTCACTTCGAACATGGATCTCCTTTTGGAGGGACTCGACAACATGTACGTCGAGGGAGGCCAAACTGCGGTCATCGATGCAGTCTATCTGTCGGCCGAGCGTGTCGCAGAGTTTAAAAAGGGGGATGACAACGACCGGCGCCGGCGTGCGCTGATCGTAGTAACTGACGGCGAAGATCGAGTCAGTTTTTATCCGCAGGAAAAGCTGTTTGCCCGGCTGCGCGAGGCAGACGTCCAGATCTACGTCATTGGTTTCGTTAACGAACTCGAGAAAGACGGCGGTTTTATCCGCAAGAGCTCGCGCGACAAAGCAGTTACCCTCCTGAACAAATTAGCATCCGAAACTGGCGGTCGCGCGTTCTTTCCTCAGTCAACATCAGAACTGCCCAGGATCGCCAATGAGATTGTGCGCGACCTCCGCACCCAGTACGTGCTTGCCTATAACCCAACAAACAAAGCCCGTGACGGTTCTTATCGCGCGATCAAAGTTGCTGTTTCGGATTCGACTCGACGTGACAAGCGTATCGCGCTAACACGCGCGGGGCGGACGGCCCCTAAGGGCGGGCTCCCAGCCCCGGCTTCCACGAAACCCAGTACGCGCACAACTACCGCAAGCCCCAGGGCGGCCTCGACAACCAAGACACCATAGGTCTGCGTGCCGACATTGGTGTGCGGCGACTTGTCGCCGCTTTGGTGCGACGTTCGCAAGTAACTCGGTCACGTGCCTATGAATTCTCGCAGTTCTTACCTGTCAGATTTCAAAGCGGCGACAAGGCGCCGCACTCCAAAGCCTGTGAAATCGTTCAGATTATTAGCCCTCGTTCTAACGTTCGCGGTCTCCATGGGCGGGGCCAACGGCCAGGAAACAAAATCAACCCGGCGCTCCTTGCCGGCTATCACTTCGCGAGCTGAATTTGACTCACTCGCCCGGGTTTACTCCGATAAATCCTACCCGCTCCCTCACGTGCTCTTCGTCGTCGACCGCAAGGACCAGAACAGGATCTACTATGTGAATTCGGCGCGTTACCCCTTCCATAAAGATTTCGTGAACGGCACTTATCTATCCCTCGAGCGCGGACAGGAGTTTTTCGAGAACAACTACTTGAAACCCAACCGGCGTTTCCTGCTGGGCACACTCGCCTACCAGACGCCTTTGCAACGATGGACATTCGAGTTTTGGGAAGGCGATCTGATTTCTGCAGGTCAAATCAAGACTGCGGCCAACGTCATCAATAAGACCTTCTTCCAAGGCGTGGCTTTCAAGCCAAACTCATCTCGCCAGGACGAGGCGTCCGCGGGTATAGAAGGCCTCGAACGCGTCCTGCAAAGTGACATTGCCAAAGAGCAGGAATATGAACCTCTCAATCTCGCGCGCGGACTGGGGCGAATTCATATTATCGAGAAACTTGATGACCACGTGGAGATTGGATCCAACGAAATCCTGGTGCTGAACGAAGTCCCCATCCAGCTTCCGCCGGTTGCCGGTGTGATTCTCGCCAAGCCTTCGACGCCACTGTCGCACATCAATCTGCTGGTGAAGGGCTGGGGGGTGCCTAACGCCTATATTAAGAATGCGCATCAGCTTCTGAAGGAATACGACGGTTGGTGGGTTTCGTTTGAGACGAAGCGAGATACTTTTACAATCAAGCGCGCCGATCTAGGTCAAGTGCAGGAATATCAGAAGCGGATGGCTGCTCGCCCCGACCTGATCAGGCCAAGGTCAGATCTGACTGTGAGTCGCCTCGCTTCCCTCAGTCAACAGCGGGCCAAAGATGTCATAGCCTATGGTGGGAAGTCGGCCAATTTGGGTGAGATGATGCAGGCTCGCCTTCCGGGAATCATTGTTCCTAACGGCTTCACCATTCCCTTTTTCTATTACGATCAGTTCATTCTCGAGAACAATTTCGACGAGACGATCGGCGAAATTATGAACGAGCAGAAGTTTATTCACGATCCTTCTTACCGGCGCGCGCGGCTTAAGGACTTACGCGAGCAAATTCAAAGAGGTCGCATCAACGAGCATTTGCGCAGCGCTGTGTTGCGCGTTGTGCGTGCTCAGTATTCGGGCAAGGGTTTATTCGCGCGCAGCTCGTCAAACTCTGAAGACCTTCCGAAGTTCAGTGGGGCCGGGATTCATTCCAGCGTCCCCAACGTCAAGGGCGACCAGCAGCTGTTGGAAGCGATTAAGACCGTCTGGGCTTCGCTTTGGAACTTCGAAGCGTACGAAGCGCGCGAGCGGGCCGGGATTGATCATGCAAAAGTGTACATGGCAGTTTTGATTCAGGAAGGGATCAACGCGGACAGCGCCGGAGTTATGCTCACCACCGACCCTTACGATCGCGAAAACAAAAAGGCTTACTACATCAGCGCCAAACGTGGCTTAGGCATCAAGGTCGTCGAAGGTAAGAGAGTAGCTGAACAAATTATTTTTCGTCCGCAAACAAACACTATTCAGGTGCTTACCAGATCCGCTGAAGACAGTTTGCTGACATTTGATGAAAATGGCGGCATTAAGGAAATTCCAATATCCGGCGAGCGCGCGGTGTTGACAGATGATATGGTTCGCAAACTTGTGAAGGCAGCTCGAAGTATTAAGCGCATCTTTGGCGGCAAGGATCAGGACATTGAGTGGATATACAGGGGCGGACAAATTTATATCGTGCAGTCACGGCCCTTTGTTGCCTAGCTAGCTCCGGAATACAGAACCGCGAGCGACCGGATGGCGGCACGTACCCAATGCGGAACCGCGAGCGGTAACGACCGGATGCTGGCTTCAAGTAAGAATGTGCTTTGACCTTGCACTTCAAGTACAATTTCATCGCTAGACCCTAACCTCACATTAGGGGCCAATGATGAATCCTCACAGCGGGTTTCAAGACGATATTCCTCTTGCTTATCTGATCACCTTTCGCAGCTACGGCACGTGGCTGCACGGAAGGTCAGGATCCGTGGACCGTTTCCATAATGTTTATGGAACTCCAACGTTGCCACCTGACGAGGCGAGGCGGCAATATAATAAGCGCCTACTCGCACAACGACCGGTCAAGCTTGACGGCAAGCAAAGAGCAGCCGTTGAACTCGCGGCGCGAGAGACATGTAGAATTCGTGACTGGCGATTATAGGCCTTCAATATTCGCACAAATCACGTGCACACCGTAGTTACTGCCAGTTGCGATCTCGAGCTAGTTCTGGTCGCACTTAAAGCAAACGCAACTCGCAGAATGAAGGAGGCAGGTTGCTGGAGCGGTAAGAGAAGTCCCTGGATTCGCCGCGGCAGCAAACGCTACCTCTGGACTGACGCGCAATTGGGCGGTGCCATAGCCTATGTTTTGTACGATCAGGGTGAATCCTTGGATTGACATGCTCACCAAGATTGAAGGTAGCATCCGGTCGCTACCGCTCCCGGTTCCGTATTTTGATGCGTTTACTTGAAACCATCATCCGGTCGCTATCGCTCCTCAGTTCTGTAGTCGAGGCATGCCCGCATTCCTATGTTTCAACCCCCCCCAAAACTTTGATTCCAAAGAAGTCAAGCAGTTGACTCCCAACATCACCGCTACAGCACTGGGCAAACACACTTAGTTTATGATTCTCGAAACGAATTTGCAGCCTGCTCGAACGTGGCCTATCATCCTCAGGTTATCAAGACATCAGGTTGTGAACCGTAGGATTTGAGCCATAGATGAGGTGTTCGGGCCAGCAACGGAAACATGCGACTGCCAACTATGAGAGGAGCGGACCAGCGTTGCAGATTATTGGGAAACTATTTGCTGTCAGTTATTCAATCATTATCGTTCTGTTCGTTTGCTGCGGCCTCACTTTGATCTTCTTCGCCGCACTGGAGCTCTGGCATGGGCTCAACCCCAGCGCGGCGTTGCCGCTACAAGGACGTTTCAACTCTGTCCTTCAGGGTATCGGGTTATTGACAATCGCGGTGGTTGCTTTCGAACTCGGGCAAACGATCCTGGAAGAGGAAGTGCAGCGGAAAGTGCAGGTGAGTGCGCCCACTCGTGTCCGCCGATTCTTGTCGCGGTTTATGGTAGTTGTCGTGGTGGCGCTCGCAATCGAATGTTTGGTTACTGTCTTCGAGCTCGCTCATGAGGATCCATCACGACTGCCGCACGCCGCTGCAATCGGAATCGCGGCAGCGGTTCTGCTGGCTGCCTGGGGCGTATTCATCAAATTGAACAAGAGCGCCGAGGAGTTAGAGCCAGAGGCGATGGCGGAAGCCAAGAGCGAGGATCGCAAGGTCAAGTAGTAAAGGTCTGTGTGATTCAAGCTCAAAGACGCAGAAGCGAGATACTACGGTGGTGGTCGAGGACATAAATTTCAGGGTTTTTGGTAGCCTAGCACCCGCGCTTTTAGTTGAGATGCGCGGGGGTCTTCTCTAAAAGTTACCCACCCTTCGCGAGTCGCATGGCGCGGCAGAAAAGCGACATCGAGTTCCGCCCGCGCTTTCTCTTCACCGCCGCTCTCTATCACCACTTCAATTCGCACTCCCTCGGCTGTTTCGTCGCCGTGGTTAACAACTGTCACGGGTACAATGAAATTGAATTGCCCTTGTTCTGGGGTGCCGAGGCGAACCTCAAGACTGGGAGGATCGTGGCCCATCGAGACGCCGGCGTATATGAGATAACCGAGCGTCGAGGAAACCAGAATAAGCCCGAGGGCAAAGACAACCCACTCCAACCAATTCTTTTGCATCTTTTTCATTGCAGCAATAGCCTTCCCGCAGATGCGCCGAGTGTGGCGGCTACTCCCAGTACTACGGTCTGAGCCAGAGCAGTGAATAGTGTGACCCCTTCAAAGCGTCCGAAGAACCAGAGAAGCATTGCCGAAGAGCTTAGCGCAATTGCGTAGGTAACGAAGGTGCCCAGCAAAACAACAGTGGGATGATCTGCGCGAACAAAATCAGACGCGCCTTTGAAGTCGCTGTAGTGCAGAATCAGATATGCAATCAAAAGCGAGAATATTGCCAGTCCCATTAACCTCCCCCATGACGTTTCAATGGCAAGAATGACGATCTCTTCGGTTGGTGCAACGTTCGCGGCAAAGAGCACGGCGCCGCAGAGGGCAAAAACCACCTGCCCGCCGAAATGAATTTCATTCTTCTTTGAACGTCCTCCCAAACCCTCGTCTTCTTTGCCCCCCGCGCCAAGTTGCGCAGTGCCAATTGAAACGCCGATTGCTACGGTCATGGCTTCCACCACGATGGTTCCAGCAATCTCAATAGCAGACATTTCATGAGTAATGCGTCCCAAAAGAAATAGCAGCAAAGCACTAAGAAAAAGCCCGATGCCCATCTCTTCGACGGAGTCGATAGCGACTTCAGTGATGCTCGAATCACGTCGCAAGCCCGCATAGCGGTTGTATCCGAGCAATAAAATGAAAGTTACCGAAACATAGACTATCAGCCGATAAGGATGCGCTATAAATCCGGCCCACCAGACTTCCATCGTGTATAGCAAAGGGAGGCTGAACATTAACCCGCCAGCCACCCCGCGTCCATACTCCTGCAAGGATTCAGTAACCGAGCGATCTGTTGTTTTTGCTACCTTGCGACGAGACATGGAAAAAGTGTGACATGCAACAACGAAAGCCTGGGAAGAGTCCGCGACTTACCTAACAGCTTAACAACCTTGTAAGAATTGGAGCGCAGAATAACCGCTTCCATGGAATTGGGGCAACAAAACTATCAAAATCAGAACACAAGGACGTGGAAACGGATTGCTAAGTGGAGCTACCCCCGGGATTACCAAAATGACAAAGGAGTTTTTTACTTCGGGAACTGCGACGCGGCAAGATCGAGGTAGGAACGCACGACCAGTGTCGCTCTAGTTGATTTTACTTCGGACGCACCGATCCACTAATTTTCTTTCTGGTGGTTTCACCTGTTCGCAGGACGGGTATGCCCTGGTCAACATGCGCGTGCGGTCGAGGGATGACATGGGTGGCGACAACTTCTCCGACCCGGCTCGCAGCCGCCGCTCCAGCATCGACAGCGCTTTTCACGGCCGCCACCTCGCCGCGTACAATTGCAGTCACCAGACCGGCGTCGATC
>JACCSP010000241.1 GCA_013812905.1 Pyrinomonadaceae bacterium | reverse complement strand
CCTAAGCGGGCTGACGTGGCGCGGCTGTCTCCACTTTTTCCAATCCGAATATGAAGCGGCCATAGAGATCGAGACGGAAGCGAGCGGTTTGGCTTCGGAGCTGCGCGACGGATTTCTGTTGTTGACTTCGCTTTTCTTTCTCGGTCTGGCGCGGGGAAATCTGGGTAGGATGTCGGCAGCGCTGGCAACGATTGAGTTGACGATCTCCGCAGCCTGAGCAAAGGCTTCACGCGCTGAAGAAGAATCGCCCAACTGGGATTTCAGGCGACCTAGTTCCGCATAGGTTTTCCAGGCGACGAGCGGTGACGGATATTCACGTAACTCTGAGAGCGCAGCATTGAGCTGCTTCTCTCCTTCTGCCAGCTCACCGTTGGCAATCGCCACTTGGGCCAGCAGCCTGTGAGCAACGGCGATGTATTTGTGTGCTTCGTACTGTGTGGCGGTATCGAGCAGTTGCAGCGCAAACTGGCTGGCCCTCTCTAGATCACTTCCGCGGAGCCAGTGCTCAGCGGTTGCGGCCTGCAAACGAATGTTATAGCGCCAGCGAAACCAGGCATCGCGCTCAAATATGTCTCGCACCTGGTGAAACGCTGAGAGTGTTTTTTCCACGTCGCCTGCGTGCGTGTAGTCGATGCCGAGATTGATCAGCGAGTTGGCTTCTGCTTCAAGTACGTGATGTTCGCGCGAGACTTCAATCCCTTGCTGGTCGTATTTGTGCGCGCCCTCAAAGTCTTGCAGCTCCCGATGAAGCCACCCGATACAGTTCGGCATACGTGGATACCAAAAGAGGTCGCCATTGCGACGCGCCTTCTCAATCGCCTCGTAAAGCGTTGCCAGCGCTGCCGACATCCTACCCAGATTTCCCCGCGCCAGACCGAGAAAGAAAAGCGAAGTCAACAACAGAAATCCGTCGCGCCGCTCTGAAGCCAAACCGCTCGCTTCCGTCTCGATCTCTATGGCCGCTTCATATTCGGATTGGAAAAAGTGGAGACAGCCGCGCCACGTCAGCCCGCTTAGGAGCGCAGGCTGGTGATTGAGTGCTCTGGCAGTGCTTATGATGTCATCCAAAACAGGCTTGGCTTCTTGCAGTTCGCCGTAGCAGAGATGCTTGAGCGCAATTAGAGACATCGTCTCGACTCGCAGCGCCTGGCTTCCCGCGCGCTCGGCAACCCCCAGAGCCTCTCGGGCGCGCGCGGCCGTCTCTTCGAGACGATGCGAGAAAAAGAGAGTCGTTGTCAGCGCGTTAAGCGCCGCGGACTGAAGTTCCAAAGAGTTTAGTTGATGTGCCTGCTCGAGCATCTTCGTGAAGTCGCCGACTGCCTGAGGGAATCTGCTCAGAGCGTGGTTAATTGTCCCCCGCTTCTGGTAGAGACCCAGAAGCTTTTCAGCCTGTACCTCACCGGGAAGCCTCTCCACGAGACTCAGAGCGTGGGTATAGTGTTTTTCCGCTTCGGCATTGGCATAGAGCTTGGTCGCGTTGTCACCGGCATGGATCAAAAATTCAACGGCCCGCTCAAAGTGGCGGCCTCGTTCGAAGTGAATGGCGAGCTGCGTGGCAATCTGGGGCGCATGCTTGCCGTAGTGCTGGGCCAACTGCTCGCCGGTTTGCCGGTGAAGCAGCACGCGGCGTTTGTTTACTAGATCCTCGTACAAATAATTCTGGTAAAGCGCATGTGCAAAACGATAGCGCGTCGCCAGCGCCCCGTCAGGCAGCTCCTCTTCGCCACGTGTCTCAACCAAGCGATGCGTTTTTTCTAAATGTGCTAGCTCCTCCTCGAGATCAATCTCGTCAACGCCAAGCAGTTTCGCGGTAACCGTTGAAAGAAATTCCGCGCCTTGTATGCTGGCGTACTGCAGCGCGCGCCGCTCTTCTTCTCCCAGCGCATCAATCTTTTTGCTTATCATGCTGCGCACACTCTCAGGCGCTTCCAGCTCCATCTCCGCAAGTGGACGGACCAGCGACCAGTGTGCGTTTGGTTTCGCGATGTCCCCTCGTTCACCTAAGTATTGCAGGAGGTTTGTAGCAAACAGCGGATGCCCTTCAGTTTTTTCGTGGATCAGCGAGGTCAACTCTGGCGGAAAATCGTTTGGCGCGAATGTAGCATCCAGGTATTCAGCAATGTGCTCGCGGCTAAAGGACCCAAGCGCCACCTCCTCGCAAAGCTTGTGGGCCTGCATCTCGGCTTTGCAACTCTTGAGCGGGTGATTGCTGCGTTCCAGATCCTCTGGCCGGAAAGTCCCGGCGATCAACCAGCGCTGAGTGGTGATGCGCTGGCAAAGGTGGCGCAGAAGATCCACGCTCGATGGATCAGCCCAGTGCAGATCTTCCAACAGCAGCACAACGGGGCCGCTGGTTGCCAGAATTCCAAGTGCGTCTCCCATTTCGCGCATCATGCGGTCCTTCGTTGCGCCGATTGTTTCCTGCTGTAACCTCTCGAGGGATCCGCTCGAGACAAACGCGGTCGGCAACTCCAGACACCAGGTTGGGGCGTAGGTTCGCATTACTGCCGCAATGCGCTCACGCCCCGGCCCGTTAAGCAACGCTCCCACGGCATCGAGAAACGGAAGGTAGGCTTCGCCAGTGCCGTATTGCTCGACGCATCTCCCGCGAGAAATCAACAGACCCGGATATTGTCTGCGCCCGCGACGCAGGAACTCGTCCGATAGCGACGTCTTCCCAATGCCCGGCTCGCCGGTGATGAAGACGATGCGACCCGTTCCTTCGACTGCTTGCCGCAGGAACAGATCAAGCTTCCTCATCTCGGGCTCACGGCCGACAAACGAAGGAGCGTTAAGTTCTACTAAGTCGGTGTCGTATACAATCGGGAAGCCAGACCAACTTCCGGCTGTAGTTTCTCGCAAAGTTCTGAGCGCTTGCCCCATTTCCGAGGCCGACGAATAGCGTCGGTCCTTGTCTTTTGCCAAAGCCCGCTCGATGATTAGATCAAACTCTCGCGGCAACTCGGGCCTCACGCGACTGGGCGGCCGCGGATCAGTGACTGCGATTGCGTGCATGATCGAAAGCATGCTTGGACCACCAAACGGCAGCGCTCTCGTTGCCGCTTCGTAGAGCACACAGCCCAGTGAGAAAATGTCTGAACGCGCGTCTAGAGTTTCGCCTCGCGTCTGCTCTGGAGACATGTATGCGGCAGTACCGAGCACAGTGCCTGATTCAGTAAGATTGGCCAGCGTGGGCGCTTCGTAATCGACTTGATCTGAGAGCTGGGGGACCAGTTTGGCCAGACCGAAGTCGAGTACTTTGGCGTTGCCGCGCGGTGTTATGAGGATGTTGGCTGACTTGATGTCGCGATGAATGAGCCCGATGGCGTGCGCCGCCTCGAGCGCATTGGCAACCTGGATGCCAACGTCAAGCAGTGTTGTCAGTGGCAATGCTCCCCCACGATCGACCAGAGCTTTCAAGGTCTCACCCTCGACATACTCCATCACAATGAAGTCAAGACCGTCCGCCTGTTCAATTGAATGAATCGTAACGATGTTGGGATGATTGAGGGCAGAGGCTGACTGCGCTTCTCTTATCAAACGGCGCTTGGCCGTTTCCGACCTCGTCCCCGCGACTTCGTCCCGCATCGCCTCTGCGGTCAGAAGCTTGATTGCCACATGGCGGCTGAGTTTTGTGTCCTCAGCTCTGTAGACCTCGCCCATCCCACCCTGGCCAATCTTTCCGATGACGCGGTAATGCAGGAGTGCACGTTCTGGGTCCAGCGAGTTCATGAGGCCTCCCAAGTATAGGGTCACCAACGTGAAACGGATATGCCCGCCTCTCAATCCAATCGCGTTAGCGGGAACCAACGTAGTAGTTGAATTCGCCGGATAGTATATTAACTTGTGCAAGTGATTCCAAGGGAATTACTGCTCACTGCTCGCGACTGCCTGAACCACACCTACGCCAGCTCGCTCCGGGAGCCATAAATCGGCGTTTTTTTGTGGCTGCCGTTCCTTTCTGTTCGGCTCATATCTCGACTTCTATAACACCTACAGCGTGATTTATAGTTCACCGGGAGCGGTCATCATACTGATGCTGCGTTTTACTTGCCCAGGGTGACGTTCTCGTCGGAGGCGATCAACGCCCTCATCGAGCAGGCGGCCACTAGCGCAGGAGATCCCGAGGCGAAAGCAGCCGAGGAAAAGCTTCCAGCGGAGGCGCACTAACTTGTGCCGGTAGCGCAGTGGTCGCAGCAACTCCCGGCTCCTCCCGGGAGTCACCGAACAGTGCCGGAAACTCATCGTGCAGCGGATCGAGCAAGAGGTCTAGCATCTCGGCGATCATTCTTCTGCCGCCGACGTGCCAGTCGCCGGATCTCAGCTGCGTCTCCGACCAGTAGCTGGCCCGAACTCTTCCGTCAGTTCTTCGCAGCAGGCCGTGTAACCACAAACCTCAATTCCCACAATCACTCCTCGGTAAACTGAAGGTGGAAAGATCTGATGTCCTCACGCTGATTATGCAGTTCCTGTTGCCCGATGCTTCAATTCCGAGTCCGATTTAACTCACCGTTCGTTGCCCCGCGTGAAATGTCTACTCCAATGTATACTGTCACCGCGGTGCCTCCTTTTTGCGATCACCACCCGAGAGTTTATCGCCATGGTTAGCGGGCGCCCGCTTTATAACATCAGCGTTGAGCTGTTTCGTGTAAAAGTCGGTGGTGGCTTTAAGGAACACACTCAGGCCGCCGATTGACGCAGACACACAGGTAAAATTATGCTGGAAACCAGATTGTTTTTTCCACCATCGCGCACAATTTTAGAAACCGGCCAAACAAACAGGACCGTCGAACAGTTGACAAACTTTTTGCCGCTCATTTTATTTCTTTCGGTTTTCGTTGTAGCTGTTCACGCACAGCAACCTTCGAGCGAAGAGGATGAAGAGTTAATCAAACCAACTAGGCCGGGTATCGCTAATCCGGCGGAGTTTCAAAGACCGGGCGTGCTGCAAATCGAGTATGGTTATGACGGAAATTTTCGCGGCGACCAGTTTCGCTCACAACAAGCCGCGCCGCTCACCTTTCGTTTTGCGCCCGTCGAGCGCGTTCTCTTGGATTTCAATTTTGATACGGTGATTTCCGAGAAGAATAAAATGCGAATGCGCCAAACCGGAGTTGGGGATACCAGAGCCGGGGTGCAGTTTCTCGCGCTCAAAGACACTGAACAACATCCGGGATTGGCTTTTGCTTTTTATGCAAAATTACCAACCGGGAGCAGCGAAAAACGTCTCGGCACGGGTCGCGCGGATTATCGCGTCGTCGTTTTGGTGAGCAAAAAGATTGGCAAAACGGATTTTGATTTTAACACCGCTTATTTGAACGTTGGTCGCGAATTCGGAGGCAATCGGGCTTCCGGCGGTCAAGCGGCCTTTTCTGTTGCCCGGGAATTTGAGAATAATTTCGGAATAGTCGGAGAGCTTGCCGGACAAAGCGAAGACGACGTGCAGCCGAAGGGAATTTTCGCGCTCGGCGCGATGACTCACAAGGTCAGCAAACGTCTTCAATTTGATGCCGGAATGCGATTTGGCCTCAACTCTAAAGCGCCGCGGATCGGAATTTACGCCGGATTCACAGTCGGCATAGGCAATCCTTTTTAAGAAATAATATGAAGCGCTTCCTATTCGGTTTTGGCCTTGGAACCAGCAGACTGACTGCCCCGGGCGTGAAACGCTGAAGACCTCCGTCCCCGCAAGCCGAACCTTGTGTTGCATTCTTCAGTCCCAAGCTGATCATAGCTGCCAAGGGATTCAAGAGCCATTCAACGAACGGTGTTCACCTGTGCCGAGCGAAAGCTATGCGAGTATCTAAGGCGAAGAGTTACCTGAGAGCACTTTCCAAAAAAGGAAAAACTCCGCTTGGGAAAGACGGCTTTCTCAGTCGCTTCGGGCACTATAGTTGCCAGTGGGTTTACGCCGGAAGGCCTGCATATGGAGTCCAGCGTTGACTAGGTTAGACGGAGTGTCTGGTAGAGACCTCATAATGCGGCTTTGCGCTGTTGCCACTGTTCTTTTTGCTTAGCCATGAAGTTAATAAACTGAGGGTTCTGGCGTAAATTATTCAAATTAGCGTCGCTCTCAAACAACGGGTAACAAGGGAATCCATCGTCCGCCGCATTTTGCAACCATACGATTGCCGGCTCGTGTCTATTGATCAACGCATAGGCTGATGCGATGATGTAAGCCGTGTGATGAAAGTGGCCGAAGCCCTGCCCTGTTTTGATCGCGCTCTTGATCTTTTCTTCCGCTTTACTCTCTTCTCCCGCAGCGGCAAACAAAAGCGCTTGTACGCTCGCTAACCCACCGCCTTCATCCCGCGGATACTCCAGCAAAAGCTCCCCAACGCGAGCTAACGCCTCTTTTTGCCTGCCGAGTTGAAATAAAACCCAGGCGTGCTGAGGGCCACCGAGCGTGGAATTTATTTCTCTGGGTACGCCGTCGTAAATAGAAAGAGCTTGTTCATATTTTCCCTGATAAGAGAGATAAGCTCCGACCCGAAATCGAGCCAAAGAGTTGGTCGGATTGATGGCCACTGCTTTTTGCAATTCCTGAATTGCTTCGTCCAGTAGGCCGATGTGCCCGTA
>JACCSP010000185.1 GCA_013812905.1 Pyrinomonadaceae bacterium | reverse complement strand
GGTGGCCGCGTCCCGAATGGTTGGCGGAGCGGATGACAAAACTCGGTAGCGCAATCATCGTTCACGACTACGGCACTTCGAGGCTTAGCTGAATCTTTGATTTTTGTCTTCGTTTTCGTTACGATTTTACTCCTCCTCCATCAGGTTGATACTTAAGGAGAAAAGAAGTATGAGCACTATTATGATCAAAGGAATACGACCCGTTCATTTTGTTTGCGGCATGGCCCTGCTATTGGCGGGAACATCCACCGTCTTTGGACAAGTCGCAAACACTCAAGCCACGAGAGACCGAAATACAAACATCCGCTTCATCCCCAGCGGCGCGAAGATGAAGTTTAAAGGTGTCGTAATCGGACGCGATTCCGACACTTTCACGATTCGCGATCGGAGCCGTGTGGACTATCAAGTCCTCTTGACTGACAACACGAGCATCAAGACGCACGGAGGATTCCTGCGCGGCGGTAAGAAATATGCTGTCACGGACATCCTGCGGGGACTGATTGTGGAGGTAGAAGGACGCGGTGATTCCGAGGGCCAGCTCGTGGCAGACAAGATCAGGTTCAACGAGTCGGACCTGAGAGCTGCCATTACCACTGACACACGCGTCGGTCCCGTTGAAGCAAACCAGGAACGGATAGCCGGACAGATGGACGAGCTCTATGCAGTCGCAGCTGAGGCCCGTAGCGAAGCAGGCGCCGCGAACGAACGCATCTCCGCCCTCGATGATTATGACGTACAAGAGACGGTCGCCGTGAATTTCAAAGTGAATAGCGCGATGCTTTCACCTCAAGCAAGGCAGCAACTCGACGATCTGGCAGCAAAAGCTGGCACTGCTAAGGGTTATGTTATCGAGGTGGCAGGACATACGGATTCTACCGGAGGGGAAGCGAAGAATTTCCGACTTAGTCGCGACCGAGCCGAATCCGTGATTCAGTATCTGGCAGTGAATCACAAAATCCCCCTGCGTCGTTTCATCACGCCCATGGGGTACGGGAAGACGGAAGCTGTAGCTGAAAACACGACGGCCGAGGGCCGCGCGCGAAATCGTCGTGTGGAAGTTAAAATGCTTCTCAATCGCGGCATGACCCGCCCCACGCCAACGACTTCTGCCAAGCCGTAATAGCAAGTTAGCTGCGGATTGACGCAGATGCGCGCGGATGAGGATGCAAGTCCCATATGTTTGGAAAGTTTGGTCGCGTGTTTTGGAACGTATTGGTCGCCGCCGAATGAGGAGCGGTATGTGCTGATCGAGAGCGCGTTCTGCTAACGAGAACGATGCACCTTGTTATTCGCTTCTCGAACCACGTGCTAACCTTCTGGAAGTGTCTTGATAGCAGCGTTGCTAGAGAACATCAGTGAAAATTCACGAGTTGTTCGCTTATCTGTGCGTCGAGAACGCAGCAAGGGCAATTGAGTTCTATATGAACGCTTTTGGCGCTCAAGAGAAGTTCCGCCTCACCGAGCCGAGCGGGCGTATCGGCCACGCTGAGCTCGACTTCGGGGGAACCACTATGATGCTGTCAGACGAGTTTCCCGAATACGGCGTCAGGGGTCCGCACGCACTCGGTGGCACCGCGGTCACGATTCATATCCATGTTGATAACGCGGATGAAGTGATTCGGCGGCGCCGTGGAAGCCGGCGCTAAGATCGAAAGGGAGCCTCAGGACGCGTTCTATGGGGAGCGATCGGGAAGCATACGCGATCCTTTCGGGCATAGGTGGAACATCGGGCACAGCATCGAAGATGTCTCCCCGGAGGAGATGCAGCGCCGATACACGGAGATGCTGGAGGAGAAGGGATAGAGCACTCGGACCTCCAAAACTGAAATCACCCGAGCGACGATTGAACCTCGCGTAAACGCCGCTCGAGAAAGCGGCGCTCGCTGTCATTGGTCACCAGCGCAAGCGCTCGCGCATAGCTTTCCGCCGCTTCCAACATAGATCCGACACGGCGCAGCAGATCGGCACGCGCGGCATGCAGCAGGTGATAGCCGTCGAGATTCCCGGTAGCGGCGAGCGCATCGATAAGCGCGAGGGCCGGCTGAGGGCCATCCACCATCGCCACCGCCACCGCCCGGTTCAGCGATATTATCGGAGAGGGCTGCACGCGCTCGAGAAGGCCGTAAAGCCTGACAATTTGGGGCCAGTCTGTGTCTTCTGCGCGTTTTGCCCGACAGTGCACAGCCGAAATCGCAGCCTGTAAAGCTAATGGGCCGGCCTCGCTCGCAAAGGCTTCATCGACAAGTGGCAACGCCTCATCGATCTGTCGCTGATCCCAGCGGCTGCGATCCTGCGCTTCCAGAACGACGAGATTGCCGGCCTCATCCAGGCGGGCTTCGCGTCGAGAATCGTGAAGCAGCATCAGGGCGACGAGTCCCGTCGCTTCCGAGGGTGGCTGCGGCGCCATCAAAATCCTTAACAGTCGCCCAAGCCGGATGGCCTCGGCGCACAGATCGGTCCTCACGAGCGTCCCGCCTTGCGTCGACGCATAGCCTTCATTAAAGATTAAATAGATTACCGTCAGCACCGCGCCGATTCGGGAGGGCATGTCATTCGTGTCGGGGACCGAATACGGAATGCCGGCATCGCGAATCTTGCGCTTGGCGCGGACCAGGCGCTGGGCCATCGTCGCTGCGGGTACGAGGAACGCGCGCGCAATTTCGTCCGTCTCGAGGCCGCCGAGCGTGCGTAGAGTTAGCGCTACCTGCGCCTCGAGTGCGAGCGCGGGGTGGCAACAAGTGAAAATCAGCCGCAGACGATCGTCGGGGATTTTGCTCGCGTCGTAGTCCGGCTCCTCGATCGTCCGAATCAACCCAGATGCAGCATATGATTCAACTTTCTCCTTGAATCGCGTCTGGCGCCGGATGCGGTCAATGGCCTTGTGGCGAGCTGTCTGAATGATCCATGCGCTTGGGGAATCAGGGACGCCGGAGCCGCGCCACTGGTCCACAGCGGCCGCAAAAGCTTCCTGCGCCGCATCTTCGGCCACCTCGAAGTCGCCGAAGGACCGAATCAGGGTGGCAACGATCCGGCCCCAATCGGAGCTATAGACCGCTTCAACCGCCGCGTTGGCGTGTGGGATCATGGCTCATGTTAGATATTTCCCGGCTGTGTGTCGATCCAGGCACTCGCCATTCGACTTACAGATGAAGGTCCACAATCTGAAATGTAGCTTGTACGGAAGTAGAGAGCCAGGGTTAGCCAGTCGAGACCGTCTGGAGCCGGAGCTCGGAAGCAACAAACCAAAGGAGACAATATGCAAAAAATAACACCGTTCTTGTGGTTTGATGACAAAGCCGAAGAGGCTGCGAATTTTTATGTGTCGGTTTTCAAGAATTCTAAGATTGGTGGCATCACCCGCTATGACGAAGAGGGAGCGAAGGCCGCCGCAAGACCAAAGGGAACGGTAATGACAGTTGAATTCCAGCTCGATGGACAAGAATTCACGGCCTTAAACGGAGGCCCGCATTTCAAATTCACGGAAGCCACATCGTTTGTAGTGAATTGCGAAACGCAGGAAGAAGTAGACAGGTTCTGGGCGAAGCTTTCGGAAGGCGGAGAAAAATCAAGATGCGATGGAAGGTGGATACTCATCGGCAGACTTTGAAAGTCCAAGGGCGGGCAGGGCTGGCTTAAAGACAGGTATGGCCTGTCATGGCAAGTCGTTCCCACTGTTTTGGTCGAGATGTTGCAAGATAAGGATGCTGAGAAATCGAAAAGGGTCATGAAGGCAATGCTTCAAATGGATAAACTTGACATAAAAACTTTGAAGCAAGCGTATGAGCAGCAATAGTCAGACTGCAACAGCGACAACCGCAAGCAGCGTCCGAGCACGCGATGGCAACCAGATGGCGACCGACAGTCCGTGCGCGGACACCTATGGAGGCACACAGATGAAATACATGATGCTGGTTTATCTCGATGAGCAGGCCATGAGCGAGAGCGAACGAGAGCTCTGCTACATGGAGTCTGCGCAGCTCACGCAACAGCTCAATTCGAGCGGGCAGTATCTGGATGCCAGCCCCCTACACCCTGTTTCGACGGCGACAAGTGTACGCGTGCGCGAGGGCAAACGGCTCGTAACTGACGGTCCGTTCGCGGAGACGCGCGAACAGCTCGGCGGCTACTACCTAATCGACGCCAAGGACCTCGACGAAGCGATCCGCATCGCCGAAAGGATTCCACCGGCACGATTCGGCACCGTCGAAATCAGGCCAGTGATGGAAATCGGGGGCCTGCCGACGGGTTAG
Organism: Pyrinomonadaceae bacterium; assembly: GCA_013812905.1. Classification (GTDB taxonomy): domain Bacteria; phylum Acidobacteriota; class Blastocatellia; order Pyrinomonadales; family Pyrinomonadaceae; genus PSRF01. Next base: position 2,144 of record JACCSP010000185.1, on the reverse strand, counting down.
TTTTAACTATCAAGGAACGTTCGAAAGGAAAAAACATGACTACCAAGATTTTCGTGAACCTACCAGTAAAAAATTTAAATAAGTCCATAGAATTCTTTACCGAACTCGGTTTCACCTTCAATCCCCAGTTCACTGACGAGACGGCCACCTGCATGGTCGTGAGCGAGGACATATTCGTGATGCTGCTGACTCACGAAAAGTTCAAGACCTTTACTCCCAAAGAAATTTGTGACGCAACGAAAAGCAACGAGGTGCTCGTGTGCCTGTCTTCTGAGAGCCGCAGAGAAGTCGATGAAATGGTTCGCAAGGCAGTTACCGCTGGCGGAACAACCTACAATGAACCGCAAGACCACGGTTTTATGTATGCACATGGATTTCAAGACTTAGATGACCACATTTGGGAACTCATCTACATGGAGCCAAGTGCGCTAAATCAGGATTGAAAGGACTGGAAATGAAAAAAGTAAAATCCAGTGCCACACCACAGACCGTAGACGCATATCTCGCGGCACTTCCGGAAGAGGCGAGGTCCACGCTTGAGAAGATTCGCAAGACAATCAAGGCCGTTGCGCCCAAGGCTACGGAAGTGATCAGCTACCAGATCCCGATGTACAAACACCACGGAATGCTAGTGGGCTTCGCTGCCTTCAAGAACCACTGCAGCTTCTTCCCCGGCGCAAAACCCATGGCGACATACAAGGATGAGCTGAAGGCCTATAAAACATCCAAGGGGACTATTCGCTTCCCGGTCGGCAAGGCATTACCTGCCGCCCTCGTGAGGAAGCTCGTCAAGTCCCGCATTGCTGAGAACGAAGCGGCGTTTAAGAAGAAGGAAAAGAAAAGATGAAGAGATCGATCATTCGGGTACTGGCCGCGGCAGCGCTGTTAACAACTACGGCTGTTTTGGCGACGCCGACGCAAGACGGGGCTGATCTCTTTCTGATCGGGACCAATCCCGAAACCTTGCTTGTGCCCGTTGCGGCATTCGTGGACGCGCCCATGCCGGAGGCCAACAATAGACGTAGCTCTGACCACTTTTTCGATTTCTTATTTCGGGTTAGGGTTAGTCCCGGTTAGTGTTCATTCGTGTGATTTAGTGGATCCGTTCTTTTCTGTTTGGCTATTGTGACGTCCACTAAATCACACGAACGAGCACGAAAGAAATCCAAAGGAGAGATTAATGCAAGCGAGTTATCAAACTGCCAGTCCAAACAAGCGGGTATGGGCTGGACGAATCATCAGCGCTCTACCGGCACTGTTCCTGCTCGTAGACGGTGTCATGAAATTAGTAAAACCCGCTCCTGTCGTGGAGGCAACTGTCAAACTCGGATATTCCGAGAACGTTATTGTCCCCTCGGGATCGTCTTGCTCGTTTGTACTCTCTTATATCTAATCCCCCGTACCCCCGTTCTTGGCGCGATCTTGCTGACGGGCTATCTGGGTGGAGCAGTCGCAACACATGTGCGGGTTGGTGAGGGGCTTTTCTCAATCCTCTTCCCGATCATTTTCGGCGTGCTGATCTGGCTGGGGCTTTACTTGCGCGACGACCGGCTGCGCGCACTACTTCCGTTGGAAAGGTAGGTTGCGGAGTGAAAGGAACAGGATTTTTCTATGAAGGAGTTAGATCTTGACTTACATACTGTGGATCATTCAGGCGCTGCTTGCACTACTTTTTCTGTTCGCCGGTGGAACAAAGCTGGTCCTGCCGATCGAGGTGCTGACGTCTATGGGGTCGCCGAACGCGATACCGCTGCCGGGGTTGATCATCCGGTTCATCGGCGTCTGCGAAGTGCTCGGCGCGCTCGGCCTAATTCTCCCCGGGCTCCTGCGGATTCGGCCAGGTTTGACATCTCTGGCCGCCGCCGGACTGGTGATCATCATGATCGGGGCGACAGCGCTCACCTTCGCGGGCGATGGTTTCGCGATGGCACTGCCCCCGTTGGTGGTGGGCCTCCTTGCTGCATTCGTCGCCTACAGCCGCTGGCGACTGTCGCCGCATCGCGATCGCTTAGGTGCCTAACATCCTTTTCTCAATCACTGATCACCACTTAACCAAAGGAGCGGGACCATGCAATTGAGTCCATATCTCAGTTTCAACGGCCAATGCGAAGCAGCGTTCAAGTTCTATCAGCAGTGTCTCGGTG
>JACCSP010000239.1 GCA_013812905.1 Pyrinomonadaceae bacterium | reverse complement strand
TACTTGAACATTCGCCAGTCTCAACATTACGTTCTCGATCTTCGTCATTCGTTCTTCGACACCACTCACACGTTCCTCGGCCTTCACCTGCCGCTCCTCGAATCTCTGCATGTTTGCCGCAAACTGTGCTTGCTGTTCAAGGATGAACTGCATCGTCTTTTGCATTTCTTCGTTGATCATAACGGTGTGCTCGAACGTATTCTAACTTTTCCGAGCCAGCGAAGCTATTAGTTCGCCCCCATCGCTTCCTGTTCCGGCCGGCGCTTCAAGCGCTGCGGATACAGCGGAAACCGCGCGGCGAGATCAGCAACACCTTGCTGCACTTTTCGACGCGTGTCTTCCGATTCGGGCCCGTGGATGATCTCGGCGATCAGGCGGCCAATCTCACGCATCTCGGGTTCTTTCATTCCACGTGTAGTTACGGCGGGCGTGCCGATGCGTAACCCGGACGCAATGAAAGGTTTGTTCTGATCGAATGGAATCGTGTTCTTGTTGACGGTGATGTGCGCCCCTTCGAGAGCTTTCTCAGCGTCTTTTCCAGTAATTCCCTTCCCGTCCATCCACACATCGACCAGCATAAGGTGATTATCGGTCCCGCCGGAGACCAAGCGAAGTCCCTGCTCTTGCAGCTCGCTTGCGAGAATCTTCGCGTTCGCCAGAATCTGACGTTGATACTCTTTGAAGTCGTCGCGCAATGCCTCACCAAAGGCCACCGCCTTGGCGGCTATGATGTGGATCAAAGGACCGCCCTGCACCCCCGGGAAGAGCTTCCGATCAATTTCCTTCGCATATTCTTCCTTGCAGAGAATCAATCCACCACGCGGGCCGCGCAGAGTCTTGTGTGTTGTCGTGGTCACATAATCAGCGTGCGGCAGAGGCGAAGGATGCAGGCCTGCAACCACAGGTCCCGCGATGTGGGCAATATCAGCAAAAACTCGCGCTCCTATTCCGCTTGCAATCTCACTAATGCGCTTAAAGTCGATTATTCGCGAGTAGGCTGAGGCGCCGCAGATGATGAGCTTTGGTTTGTGTTCTTCGGCGGTGCGCTGCAAGTCGTCATAATCAATTTGTTCGGTCTCGCGGGAGACGCCGTAGTCGGCAACTTTGTAACTGATGCCGGAGAAGTTCATCGGATGGCCGTGGGTCAGGTGGCCTCCGTGCGAAAGGTTCATGCCGAGTATCTGGTCTCCATACCGGATCGCCGCCATATATACAGCCATGTTTGCCTGTGCGCCACTGTGAGGCTGCACGTTAGCGTGATCAGCACCGAAAAGTTCTTTCGCCCGATCAATCGCCGCTTGCTCCACGACGTCGCTCCATTCGCAACCGCCGTAGTAACGTTTCTTCGGATAGCCCTCAGCGTACTTATTAGTGAAGACTGAGCCCATTGCTCCGAGCACGGCTTCGCTGACGAAATTCTCCGAAGCAATGAGTTCGAGGCCGTTCGCCTGTCGAGCTACCTCGTTGTCAATCGCCTCTGAGATCAGGGGATCGACAACGGAGAGTGAAGCGTTTTTGAGGTCGGTCATTCGTTTCACCTTTCGGCTAACTCAATCTTGCTTATCTTCTTGACGCGGTCGGTATGGCGCCCGCCTTCGAAATCACTGCTAAACCACGCCCGCACAATCCTTGGAATGTCGCTAAGCGGTGTTGTTCTCGCGCCGATCGCCAAGACGTTGGCATCGTTGTGCTGGCGTGCCAGACGCGCCGTCTCGTCCGACCAGGCCACCGCCGCGCGCACGCCTAGCACTTTGTTAGCCGTGATCGCCATTCCGGTTCCCGATCCGCAAACAAGCAGTCCCTGCTGGACGCGACCATCGGCCACTGCTTGGGCGACTAGGACCGCGAAGTCAGGATAATCCACGGACTCTTCGGAAGTGGTCCCAAAGTCTTCAAACTCGATCCCGAGATCGCTCAGCAATGGTTTCAATCTCTCCTTTTCAGCAAACCCGGCGTGGTCACTGGCGAGTGCGATTCTCATCGGCAATCCTCTGACAAATGCTGTTGGAATTAGGAATTTGATGGTACATCACCCGTCGGGTGCTCGCAACGGAAGGCCATTTGGGACTGCGCCGGTGCCGGAGGGAGTTGTAGGGGTCTAACCCCGTGGTCACTTCTTGCATCGCCACCGCCAGCCGGGCGAGGAGTAGCACCCCTACAATTAACCTGCCCGGCGCGAAGAAGGCGCTGCTGGCTGACCTTCAGGTACAATCGTTCGATGCCAGAGTATCTTGATGTAACTAAGTGGGCGCGTCGCGATCTATTTCAGTTCTTCCTTAATTTTGACAATCCCTACTTCAATATCTGCACGCGCATGGATGTCACGAAGCTCCTCGAACTACTTCGTGGCCGTCCGGATGTCAGTGTGACATTAGCCTATCATTACTTCGCCCTGCGGATTGCAAATGAGATCGAATCATTCCGCTATCGCCTGCGGGAAGGCAAGGTACTGATCCATGACGTGATAAACGGCGGGACCACCGTGCTGCTGCGGAATGAGAGCTTTAGCTTCGCATACTTTGACTACCACGATGATTTTGAGAGGTTCATCACCGAAGCGCAACAGGCAGTAAACGAGTTGCAGAATGGAGACCGGCCCTTCAGCCCGAAGGAGTCCGACAACGCAATTCACTTCACCACCTTGCCCTGGGTGTCCTTCACCAGCTTTGCGCACGCGCGCAACTGGGGGCGCGAAGATTCGGTGCCGAAAATTGCCTTTGGTAAGTTTGTTAAGGAGAACAGCTGTATTCTACTGCCAATTTCTGTGGAGGTACACCATGCACTTATGGATGGTCTGCATGTTGGAAGGTTCCTGACGCGCCTGGAAGAAGTGCTGGGAAAGCCTGAGAACTACATCCTGACGGGTTGATTTTCTACCTACATTCCGATCCACGAAACTACACGAACTGACACGAACTATTGGTAGTGTCATTTCGTAATTTCGAGAATCGTGTCTTGGCGCTATGATCACCTCTGGGAATCGTTATTCAACATGGGGAGCACTACCCGATCGTTCTGCCGGTTGCTTTAACTTTTTTGCTAAGCGAGAATGGCCAAGCTCAAGAACATCGACTGCAAAGTGAACAAATTCAATGCGCTGGTCACAGTATTTTGTTCCCACCCTCCGCGAGGATCCGGCTGACGCCGAGGTGGCATCTCATAAACTTCTGCTGCGTGCAGGCGTCATTCGCCAACTAGCCGCCGGCATCTACTCTTATTTACCGTTAGGCCAGCGTGTGGCTCTGAAGATCATGCAGATCCTCCGCGAGGAAATGGCCAACATCGGTGGTCAGGAGTTTTACCTGCCCGCACTCCACCCGGCAGAGGTGTGGAAGGAATCCGGGCGCTGGGATGCGATAGGCGACGACATGTTCCGGCTGAAGGATCGGAAGGGCGCCGATATGTGTCTGGGTATGACTCACGAGGAGATCTTTACCACGATCGCTCGCAACGAAATTCGGTCTTACAAACAACTGCCGCAGGTCTGGTATCAAATCCAGATCAAGTTTCGCGACGAGGCGCGACCAAAGTCAGGTCTAATGCGTCTGCGAACCTTCACCATGAAAGACGCCTACTCTTTCGATATTGATGAGGCCGGTCTCGACCGGTCGTTTGAAGATCAGCGGGAAGCCTACAAACGCATCTTCACTCGCGCTGGGATCAGATTCACCATTGTCGAAGCATCGTCGGGCGCTATGGGTGGTTCGGCCTCCAACGAGTTTGTTGCCAGAACCGACGCAGGAGAAGATCTGATCGCGACTTGCGAACATTGCGGTTACGCCGCAAACCTCGAAAAGGCAACTTCGCGGCTGGCGGAACTCAAAGACGGCATTGGGCTTGAGTTTCCTGCTGAATTTCCCACGCCAGGCGTGCGTACAATTGATGACTTAACAAAGTTTCCCGGAGGTGCATCTGCGAAAGCGCAGATCAAGACTCTTGTTTATAGTTCCCTCAATAACACTGACTCCTTAAGACCTCTCGTCAGAGGTGCCGTGCCAAAAGACCAATTTGACGACGCGCCTAAATATTACCTTGTTCTCCTCAGGGGAGATCATCAACTACATGAGACGAAATTGGCCGATGCGCTGGCCGCCAATTACCTTCGAGCGGCATCAGGAACAGAGATTCACGCACTATTGGGCGCGAACCCGGGAAGCTTAGGAGCTATTGGGGCAAAGAAGAGGGCCGCGGAGCGAATTCCAGAGGCGAAAATTCGCATCATTGCTGATGTGGCTCTGAGGGGCCGTCGCAACATGACCACGGGCGCTAATACCGATGATTATCATATTCGCGGCGTTGATCTTGAGCGAGACATTCGTATTGACCAGTGGGCGGATCTAAGAGCTGTTGCCTCAGGTGAGGCCTGCCCACGCTGCGAGACAGGCGTGCTCGAAGTTTACAAGGCTATGGAGATTGGCCACATCTTCAAGCTGGGCACAAAATACTCCAAGTCGATGGGCGCGACTGTGCTCACGCCCGAAGGCAAGGAAGTTCCGATTGCGATGGGAAGCTACGGCATTGGCGTTGAGCGCATCATGACTGCCGCTATTGAGCAGAACCACGATCAGGACGGCATTATTTGGCCCAAAACGCTTTCGCCTTTTGACTTGGTTGTCACGATCACCAACATGAAACAGGATTCGCTATGCGAAGCCGCCGAAGAGCTTTACAAGGATCTGCAGCGAGCTGGACTCGACGTCCTGCTGGATGACCGCGACGAGCGCGCTGGTGTGAAATTCAAGGATGCCGACTTGATTGGCATTCCGTACCGCATTACCGTAGGCAAGAAGGTGGGGGACGGTTTTGTCGAATTGTTTGAGCGCAGAACAAAAACTAGCGAAGACGTTGAGCTGAGCGAGATAGTGTCGCGCATTCAGAAACTGGCGCTAGCAGGTTTGTGACAACTTATTGCCCAGAATAAGTGACACCAAAGTAGGGTGTTCTAAAAAGTGAGCATGATGTTCAAGAAATGAAATCCATCTGGTTCTCTTCAATTTTACTAACAGCGGCCGTACCTGCCACTTCCCAGGACCTCCTCCCTGAACTCGTCCGTCGCATTAAGCCCTCCGCCGTTGCGATTGAAACCTTTGATGCGCGCGGCGAAAAGCGTTCGCGGGGTAGCGGTTTTTTTATCGACACCAATCGCGTTGTCACCAATCGCCACGTCATTGAAGGCGCTTTCCGGGCTGAGGTTCATTCATCGACTGGGCTCACCTATCCAGTTAAAGGCGTTCTGGCCGTAGACGCGGAAGGCGACATAGCAATCCTGCTGGTTGAAGCGCCTCCTAATTTGGTGCGTCCTCTATCACTCGATCGCACGTCGCCACAAGAGGGTGAGAGTGTCGTCGTCATCGGTAATCCTTTCGGTCTGGAAGGCAGCGTGACCAACGGAATCGTCTCTGCGGTGAGGGACATCCCCACGTTTGGAAAAATTATTCAGATCACAGCGCCGATCTCTCCAGGTTCAAGTGGCAGTCCGGTTGTAAACATGCAGGGCCAGGTGATTGGTGTTGCCACACTCCAGGTCACCGGTGGTCAAAGCGTTAATTTCGCGATTCCCTCCGAACGAATCTCCCAACTACAGACCGGACCACTCACGTCGCTTTCCGATCTTGTGGTGGCAGCCGGAAGGAACAAGCGCGCGCGGGCTGTGCAGTTTTTCCGCGACGGTCTGAGTTTTCTTTCCAAGGACGACTGCGAAAAAGCCCTCCCCTATTTTGAGAAGGCCGTCGAGTCAGACAGCAACTACGCCGAAGCCTGGGCACAGACTGGGTTTTGCAATGAGAAACTAGGCCGCCACACTGAGGCCATCGAGGCATCAAGAAAAGCGGTAAGTCTAAGACCCTCCTCGGAATCCTATTTTAATATCGGCTTGGCAAATTATTATCTAAAGCAGTATCGCGAGGCTGCGGAGGCTTACCGGCAAGCAATTCGCCTCGATCCTTACAACGCCGCCGATGCTTATTATGCGCTGGGACTTGTGTACCGCGATTGGGGCCGCGCCGATGACGAAATTCAAGCTTACAAACAGGCGATCCGTTTACGGTCCGACTATAGTAGTGCCTACGAAAGACTGGGAAACAGGTATTTTCGCTCCAAGAAGTATTCCGAGGCCCTTGAAATCTTTAAGCAATTGGCCAACCTAAAGCCTGGTGATGCAGCAGTACCGAATAGTCTGGGTGAGACGTATTTGGAGATGGGCCGAATGAATGATGCGGTGGAGGCTTTCAGGCAAGCGATTCGCTTGAAACCCGATTTTGGGCGAGCCTATTACAACCTCGGCAAATGCCTTCTGGCGATGGGCAACCGCGACGCCGCGCTCGAGCAGTACAACATCCTTCAGAACCTCGACCAGGACTGGGCCGAGAAGCTGAATAACCTCATAAACCCCTAGAAGCATTAGGCAGACGGCAGGAGCAGACGGCAGTAAGACTGTTACGAGAATCTTTCCGGATGAGCGATCATGCCGCCCAGCATACGACCGACTTCTTCGTAACCCATTCTGAGTTCCGATTCACGCTTCTTTGAGAGGCACCCACAACACTCTGCGAATTCAAGCCACACTTGAGTTTCAGTTGCTTCCCCATCCGCATCGACCATCTTGCTAACAAACTTCTTCGGGTAACGTTGCTTTCGATAGCCCTCACCGATGTTCGAAGCCTCGCTTCTGGACGCTCGGTGAATCTGATCCGTCAAAGAGAACTTTTCCTCTCTCGGAAAACGTTTTGATTCATGAAAAATCTCCATGGCCAGCCTAAAAGCCAACCGGTACACCTTAAGATCTCTAAAGCCTTGTGAGGTAGGCATAACTTTACCGCTCCTTTGTAGTTAGTGAGGTTTACAATGTGGGTTACTTTTCGCCCGTTTATTCGCACTTCGGATTAAGCATATGCGACTTCCTGAATACCTTTCCGCTCCTGTTCCCTGCTCCTGCCGTCTGCCGTCTGCCTCCTATCCTTCTGGCGCTTGCCATTTCCGATTAATGAGACTCGCGACAAATCCCGCGCCGAAGCCATTGTCGATATTCACAACCGTAACGTTTGAAGCGCAGGAGTTAAGCATGCCGAGCAGGGCAGCAAGGCCGCCAAACGAGGCGCCATAACCGATGCTCGTCGGTATGGCAACAACAGGCACGCTTACGAGTCCGCCAACCACGGAAGGCAACGCCCCCTCCATTCCCGCAGCCACAATCACCACCCGCGCTCGTTGCAGCAACGCCCGCTCCGCCAACACTCGATGAATCCCGGCAACACCGACATCCCAAACCCTCTCGACGCGGTTTCCCATAGCCTCCGCTGTCAGTGCCGCTTCCTCACCCACCGGAATGTCGCTGGTGCCCGCGGTAACAACTGAAATCTTACCTACACCCAGTTCGGTGAGATCTCGTTGGATCCGAATCAACCGAGCCGACTCATGCCACTCGGCTTCGATCACCACATTTCGCACTTCGCCAAACGTGCCGGCGTCGGTATGGGTAACAATCACATTCGGCGAACGTTGCGCTAAACGCTCGACAATGCCTACCACCTGAGCGCGCGTTTTGCCCGCGCCGAACACAACTTCGGGAAAGCCTTGGCGCGACATTCGGGAATGATCAACTTTGGCGAAGCCGATGTCTTCAAAATGAAGATTTTTAATACGTCGCGCAGCTTCACCTGCCTCGAGCTCCCCGCCCTTGAACGCTTGCAATAGCTCTTCAAGTTCTGGTGCATTCATTGGCAGTAGTATGCCGCGGCTTCCCGGCAAACCTCGCTGGCTAAGTTCACGATTTCGTCAGCTCCTGACCGTTGCTCCATGCTTCTCACTTGTAAAGACAAGGAAAATCAGCGTTAGACTTCGAGGACGGATACCATTACGATGGACCAACACACGCCTTACAGATTTCTTCAACATGACGGTGATCTGTCCCGCAGCAACCACCAAGCACGTTTAGGTTCTTTAATTTGCTGAAGAGCCCCCTGTGCTGGCGACCTAATTCTACCGGATTCCCCTCATCAAGTTCCGCGCTCTCATTGAGTTCGGCATGGCTTTTTGGTTGATGCATTGGCCCTCAGACCGCGAATTCTTTCTAACCAAGGC
>JACCSP010000155.1 GCA_013812905.1 Pyrinomonadaceae bacterium | reverse complement strand
GCTACTGCGACACTCATGTAGTTGCTTCCGTCGTCAGCCCATCATTTCTTAATTCGTATGTCGCTCCCACTGCTGCGATAAACGCCATCCACGTAGCTTGCTCACATATCGATCCCAAGCGCGCGCTCACCCGGCTGAGGCCGACTGACAGAGAATATGCCTCTGGACCACGCTGGTACCGGGAGCCGAAAGGATCTAACGGAGATTTCCCTTGAGGTTGAAAGACAGGACAAAGCCAGTGTTGGGCAGCGACTAAGTTTAAGTTGGGACGCAGCCGTTACAGAACCCAAAGCGGTAGCGACGGGATGCTAAGTTCAAGTTGAGTTTGTGATCCGGTCGCTACCGCTCCCGGTTCTGTATCTACCGCGGTTCTGAGTGACTCATTCTCACAATTACTGTGTCTAACGCAATCAAAGCACCGAGCATCATTATCCGCGACATAGAGCTTATCTCGGAGATGCGAGAGGTTGAATCGCTCCAGAAAGAAGTCTGGGGGTGTGACGATCGCGAGATCGTTCCTCTCAGCATCCTTGCTGCGACGCGGGAAATTGGCGCGATTCTAATCGGCGCGTTTGAAGGGTCGTACCTCATCGGCTTCGCTTACAGTTTCGTCGGGCGTGAAGACGAGCGTATGGTCCACCATTCGCACATGCTTGCGGTTAGGCCCACCTATCGCAACGTCAACCTGGGTTACAAACTCAAGTTAGCGCAGCGGGATCGAGCTCTCGCGCAAGGAATCACCCGGATGACATGGACATTCGACCCACTTCAAAGTCTGAATGCGCATTTCAACTTCGCAAAGCTCGGGGTCGTCGCAGACGCTTACAAGATCAACTTCTATGGTGAAACTACATCAAGCTTCTTGCATCAGATCGGTAACGGCACCGATCGGCTCTGGGTTACGTGGCCGCTAGACAGCTGCCGCGTACACGAGCGACTGCAGACTAAAGTCCAGAGCATAACCTCGAACCTTGAATCCGACCGCATCGCATGCCTCGTCCGGGTTGGCCCAAACAATGAACCTCAGAGGGGGCAATCATTAGAAGTTGGGTGTCAGAAAGATGTATCGATACAGATCCCAGCGGACATTAATGCGTTGCAGCGTGAGAGGCCGGAATTGGCCGTCAGGTGGCGAGAGGCAACGCGGTGGGCTTTCAGCGAGGCGATAGCTTCGGGATACGTGATCAAAGACTTCATCGGTGCACCCAGGAACGACCAATCGGTTGGAGTTTACCTCCTCAGCGCCGGGAAGAGAGTTAAGGACTTCGCCTGAAGATCCTTTTAGCGATCCACTTTTTGTCCGCAATCTACGGTTTAACCGAGCAGATAATGAACCACCCTGAGTCTACTCAAATGGAAGCGATTCAAGCTTTTCTGGCGCACCGACAATTTGAGATCCTTGGCTCGATTTGCAAGCTAGTCGAAATTGAGTCGCCATCAGGGGATTTCGAAGGCAGTCGCGCCGTCGTTGATTTGCTAGTAGATGGGCGGGCGGAGAGAAGATTCGACTTCATGCGACCGTGCGAGCCGGAAAGCATCCCGGTTTTTATGATGTGGTCACTGCTACCATCCCCGGCGCCGACCCACGTCTGCGCGGAGAAGAGATCGCTTTCAGTTGCCATCTCGATCACCAACGGCCCGGCGCGAACGATAACGCGAGCGGCAGCGTGGCCATCCTTTGAAGTGGCACGGGCATTCGGCAAGCTGATCCGCGAAGGTAAGATCGCCAGACCCGCGCGCACAATTCGCTTCATCTGACCGCCGGAGATCGAAGGAACCATAGCACTCCTGAATGCACGCCCAGAGCTTCCGTCACGTATCAAGGCCGTCATTCATATGGATATGGTCGGAGGTGGTCCTGAGATTAAGGCCATCTTTCATGTCACCCGCGGTCCAGCGAGTCTGCCATCGTTCGTCAACGATGTTGCCGAACACTTCGGAGAGTTCGTCAATCAGCAGTCGTGGCAGTTTGCTAAAGGCGCGAGCGTCGCCTATCCGATGTTTGCGCCCGAAGGTGGCAAGGAAGCCTTACAGGCTGAGATAGCGGAGTTCTCCATCGGTAGTGATCATCAAGTCTACAGCGATAGCTCATTCGGCATCCCGGCTATTTACCTGAACGACTGGCCCGACCGTTACATCCACACCAATTTCGACACGCCCGCTAACGTTGATCCGACGAAACTCAAACGTGCGGCCTTTATTGGCGCGGCGAGCGCATATTTTTTAGCGAATCTAAAACCCGCGGATGCCTCTTCAATCCTGCGCCTGCTTCAATCACACAGCCTGCGCCGCACTTCAACGATGGTCGCGCGCCGCGCCGCACTACCCGCGGGAGAAGCTGCTAACCTCACCCGCTTCCATCTGTGGCACGAACGCGCGCTGGTTGATTCGATGGAGCGGCTCCTTCCCATCTCGGATCGCACGCGCACCGATGCAATGGCCTTTCTTGCAGTTTGGAAAAGCTGCTCGGAGAGATTAAACCTTCAGCGCCTCCGCAAGGTGACGGTCGGTTAGTTTTCCGTCGCAACGCGGGGGTCAAAGGTCCGATGTCCGCCTTTGGCTATGACTACTTCACCGACCACTACGGAGCCGATCGAGAGAGGGCAGTCCGGCTTTTGCACTATCAGGGATTGCGAGGAGCAGGTGGGGAATATGCGTACGAAGTTTTGAATCTCGTGAACGGGCGGCGTACGGCGCAGGATATTCGTGATGCAGTCTCTTCCACCTACGGCCCAATTCCGCTGGCCTTAGTGGTGGAGTATCTGCGCGCGCTGGCGTCCATCCGTATTATCGAAGTACTGAAGTGAACCTCGGTGCTTCTGTCTTTTTCGACCTAAATAGTGCGCTGAATAATAAGGAGCGATGAAGAAGAAATTCCGGGCGATGTGTTTGGAGGTTTTGCTAATGAGTCTTGCCATCATGGTCAAGGCGCAGGAAAAGAAGCTGAAGATATACATCTCCGCAGACATGGAAGGTGTGGTCGGCGTCGTGACGGGCGAACAATTAGGTTCTCAAGGGCTTTGAGTATGCCCGATTCCGAGAATTCATGACGCAAGAAGTCAATGCCGCCATTGAGGCCGCATTTGAAGCGGGAGCCACCGAAATTGTCGTCAGCGACTCGCACGGCAACGGTCAGAACCTGCTGATTGAGAAGCTACCGAAGAATATCTTGCTCGTCCGCTCCTGGCCCCGACCCCTCATGATGATGCAAGGCATTGATAAGAGTTTCGCCGGAGTGATCTTTCTCGGCTACCACACTGGGACGACTAACCCTCAAGGGGTGCGGGCACACACAATGTCCAGTGCCCGATTAGCCGATGTTTGATTGAAAGGCGTCTCTGTTTCCGAGGCAGGCATGAACGCGGCAATCGCCGGTCATTTCAACGTGCCGGTGATCATGGGTTTATAAACTGACGCAAGTTTCGTCGTGCTATTCCTGGCTTGGTGCTTATCAAACTCGCACTCTATCTGCCCCATTGAAACAGCTCGCTTGCGACCTGTCCTTATCGCTAGACCGTATCCAAGTCTCGCTCACGGCTGCCCGAACCGCTGCCGATAGGTCGAGCCGAAGACCATCGTCGTGCCATCCAAGCGACGCCCGCGTATCGCTCTCCGCGCCGAACGGGTTGTTAATGTCGCAGCCGAGGTTCTGCGGCCCCTCTTACCCAACACGTCCGAGACTTGACTTCCCTGTCGGGTCTGCGACGTGTTGGGCAGCCCTTCCACGTGAACACGAACGTGTCCGAGCCGGTGGGTCGTGACTAGAAGGCGCAGTTTCCAGGGTTGGGAGCGTCTATCCGGAACGGCAGGCCGGGGGGGACGTCGAAGTAGGCGGACCAGATCTCGAGGTTTTCGCTGCCCTCGTTGCGACCGATGTGGACGTGGCCCTGTCCCCTATCGATGAACGCCTGCCCGGCCGTATAGGTGCGGCCCACGCATGTCGGGTCCTCGCTCGAATACAGGGTCAGCGCTCCGGCCTTGACCAGCACGAGCACCGGGCCCGGGTGAGTGTGCCAGCCGGTGTAACCTCCGGGCGCGATGACGACCTGCTGCATGACCGTCTCCTGTGCGTTACGCACGTGAATGACCTCCTGACCGTTTGCGGTGGTGACCTTGAACTTGAGGTCGACCGGATCGGCGAAGCCGGCCCTCGCGACAACGTTATTTAATAAGATCCCGGAGTTCGGGGTCGCCAAAGCCACACCGGCCAGCACCATCGCCGTGGAGACCGCGGCCGCCGCTACCAACAGAACCGCCAAGCGCCTTTTGGTCATAGTCGCTGGAATTCTTGAATGCCTGATCATTTGAGTATTCTCCTTTCGTCAGGAACAGATGAGGAAGTAGGCCTCCCTCGGCTTTGACCTGCGTTGCTCCTGACTGAGTTGAGGTTGAGCCCCGCCTCCCTCTCGTGTTTGGCCCAGCGGCTCAGCGCTGTTGAAGGCGCTGGCGAGAGACGTCGGGACTGGAAACTTTTGCTGCCTCCACTCAACTAATGCGCAGCGGCGAGGAAAGCGGGGTCACAAGCTGAGAATATTTTCTTCCACCTTACAGCTTCGTCTGCGGACTTACAGAGTCACAGTTTTTATTGACCGGAGAACAGGGCCGGGACTATCCTTACCTCCTACCGAGTCCATTTCCTCCCAGGAGGAGGGAGCGCCGTTGGTGACCCCTTGTCCGACAACATCACGCATATACTTAAGGAGTGGAGTGACGGCGACCGGCAGGCGCTGGACCGACTCACCCCACTCGTCTACGAGGAGCTGCGCCACCAGGCGGCCCGCTACCTGCGGCGGGAGCGCCCCGGCCATACCTTGCAGACGACGGCCCTGATCAATGAGGCGTATCTGCGGCTCATTGATGCCAAAGACGTGCAGTGGCAGAGCCGCGCCCACTTCTTTGCCATCGCCGCCAATCTGATGCGTCGCATCCTCGTCGATCACGCGCGGCGGCGCGACGTGGAAAAGCGTGGCGGCTCTCAGATCCGGTTGACTCTCGATGAGGCGTTAGCAATAGCGCCGGAGACCGACGTTGACGTGTTAGCCATCGACGAAGCATTAAACAGGTTGGCGAACCTCGATCCACAGCAGGCGCGCGTCGTCGAACTACGATTCTTCAGCGGCTTGAATGTCGAAGAGACGGCCACAGCGCTGGGCGTTTCGCCGAAGACTGTTAAGCGAGACTGGAGTGTGGCGCGTGCCTGGCTGCGTCGTGAAATCGGCGGCTAGAGATTGGGCGAAAATGACTTCCGAGCAATGGCCACGGGTTAAGGAGCTTTTCGAGGCTGCGTTAGAGCGTGGCCCCGCGGAGCGGGCTGTCTTTCTTGCGCAAGCCTGCGCGGATCAGGCGATCAGGCAGGAAGTAGAGTCGCTACTCGCGGCCCACGAGGGAGACTCCAGTTTCATGAACACGCCCGCGGCTAATCTCCTAGTTGGCGATAAGCCATTGCTGGCCGCGGGGGAACGCTTTGGACCATACGAAGAGATTGCGCCGTTGGGCGAAGGCGGCATGGGCCAGGTTTATGTAGCGGTAGACACGCGGTTGGGGCGCAAGGTAGCTCTCAAGCTTCTGCCTTCGTCCTACACGGATGACGCCGACCGCGTGCGGCGCTTCGGGCAGGAGGCGCGCGCCGCCTCGGCCCTGAACCACCCGAACATCGTCACCATCCACGAGATCGGCGAGATGGACTCGCTCCACTACATCGCCACCGAGTTCGTTGACGGCGAGACGCTGCGCGAGTTGATGACGAACACCGGGCTGAAGCTGACGCAAGCCTTAGACATCGCGGCGCAGACGGCGGGCGCTTTGTGCGAGGCGCACAAGGCGAAAGTATCCGCCACGGCGGCGGTGGCGCACGAACTGGCGAGCCTGTCGCGGCCGTCACCGCGCCGCCGGCCGGGAAGACTACGGGGAAGCACGCCTTAAGCTCAGAGCGCCTCGTCACTTCCCTCAAGCGGCACAAGACGGTTGCGTTGAGCGCGCTCGTCCTCGTCGCCCTCGTCGCGGCGATTTCGTCTTACTACTTTTTAGCGAACCGGGTGGATTCCGTCGCGGTTCTGCCGTTCACCTACACGTCCGCCGAGTCGAACGTCGTGGCCGATCCGGACGGGGAGTCCCTCTCCGACGGCCTGACCGAAAGCGTCATCCAGAACC
>JACCSP010000146.1 GCA_013812905.1 Pyrinomonadaceae bacterium | reverse complement strand
TGCCTGCGTCCACCACAAAGGAATCGGCCCGCCCGAATTCACCACGATAACCGGGCTCACTACCAGATTCAGCGTCTTACGCTTCACCTCGCAACCTCTGTTCAACTCGGTGTTTCTCCGCCAACCTAGGTGTAGAGTTTCGATTGCCAGACGGGTTCCTAGTTACTCCTTAGCTGCCCTTACGCACTTCGACGAACATATGGGATGGTTGACTACTCCTTTCCCAGGGGGCTACGCTCCCCCTTGAAATTGAACCATTTCCAGGTCCCCTGTGGTTTCGTGGATCGTGTTTGTTTTTCAGCTGCCTGTTTGGACAAGAGAGGACATCGCCCCCAACGGAGCTGTCCCTTTCTCTTAAAATACTTCAGTCTTAAACAGAAGATGACCGGAGTTGACGACAACCCGCTCGTAGAATTTCGCGACGTAAGTTATTCCGTTCCCTCACTCTCTTCACCGATTATTTCAGATTTGGATTTGAAAGTTGAGCAAGGCGAAATTCTGGTATTGCTCGGTGAATCAGGCTGTGGCAAAACAACAACACTTAGACTCATCAACCGGTTACTCACACCGACTTCGGGGCGGGTGATGGTTGAGGGCAAACCCACTACTGAATGGGATCCCATACGTTTGCGCCGGCGGATCGGTTATGTGATTCAGGATGCGGGTCTCTTTCCCCATTTTACAGTCGAACGCAACATCGGGCTGGTGCCCTCGTTGGAAGGATGGGAAATCACGCGGGTGAAAGAGCGAGTTACTGAACTGCTTTCACTCGTGGGGTTGGATGCTGATAAGTTTGCTCAACGATTTCCCCGAGAGTTATCGGGGGGACAACGTCAGCGCGTCGGCGTCGCCCGTGCGCTCGCCGCAGATCCTCCTTTGCTACTGCTTGATGAGCCCTTCGGCGCACTCGATCCCTTGAGGCGCGCCAGCCTGCAACGCGAATTTGGCGAGCTCACCAGAAGATTACATAAGAGCGCCATCTTCGTGACGCACGATTTGCGTGAGGCACTGCGTCTCGGTTCTCGCATTGCTCTCATGCACGCCGGGCGACTGGCCCTAGTAGAAACACCTGAGAACTTTCTCAACTCAAACGAAGAGCACGCGCGCGCTTACCTCGAGACTCTTCAACTTCATGACGACGAGGAAGGGTTTACAGGAGGGAACAGATGACCTTCTGGACCTTCCTGCGGCAAAACTGGAACGAGATGCTCACGCTCGTGCACCAGCACCTGAATCTGGTTCTCATCTCGACTTCCATTGCAGTGGTAATCGGGATTCCCACGGGAATTCTGCTTACGCGCAAGCAAGCGCTGCGTAACCCGGTGTTGGGAATTGCCAACGTGATGCAGACGATTCCCAGTCTGGCCCTTTTCGGGTTTCTAATTCCGTTGCCCTTTATCGGCGGCATCGGTGCGCGCACTGCCATCGTCGCACTCGTGCTTTATGCGTTATTGCCAATTATACGCAACACCGTCACCGGAATCCTCGGCGTCGACCGGAATGTTCGCGAGGCAGCAGTGGCGATGGGGATGACGGACCGACAGATTCTGTGGCAGGTGGAACTACCGCTGGCGATGAGCGTGATCCTGACTGGTGTCCGAGTGGCAATGGTGATTTGTGTCGGGGTTGCCACAATTGCTTCGGCAGTTGGCGCCGGAGGCTTGGGCGTCTACATCTTTCGCGGACTTCGCGACGTGGGAAACACAAACCTTTTGCTCGCAGGCGCTCTGCCTGCGGCCTTGATGGCCCTGATGGCAGATTTTTCCCTGGGATTGCTGGAGCAACACTTCTCAGTTGAGGCAAAGACTGAGAAGAAGCGAGCCTCGATTCTGAACAAAATCGTACTGGCGGTTATTGCTCTGGTGTTGGTTGGCGGTGCTTACGGTACCTGGCGGGCCGCCCGTTCGCGAACGCAATCGCTTGCGGGCCGCGCGCGTGTGGTCCTCGGCTCAAAGGACTTTACCGAGTCAGTTCTGCTCGCGGAGATTGTGGCCCAGTTGCTCGAAGTGCGGGGCCTGACTGTTGAGCGGCAGTTTGAACTAGGGGGCAATCTTCCCCACGATGCCCTCGTGGCTGGCCGGATCGATCTCTATCCCGAGTACACAGGAACCGCTTACACGGCCATACTTCATAATCCACCGATTAACGATCCCCGTGCAGTCTACGAACAGGTCAAACGCGAGTATGCCGAGAAATTCAACGTTGAGGTTAGTCCACCCTTGGGCTTCGAAAACACTTTCGCTATTCTCGTTCGCGGAACGGAAGCCAGGCGGCTCAAATTGAAGACAATCTCTGATGCGGTCTCTCATGCTCGCAGGTGGCGCGCCGGTTTCGGCCAGGACTTCATGTCGCGCGCCGATGGGTATTCGGGTTTTTCCAAGGCTTATGGGTTGAAGTTCGCGGAACAACCTCGCGAAATGGATCTATCTCTGACGTATATAGCGCTCGCTTCAAATAAAGTTGACCTGATTGCGGGAAATTCCACGGAAGGCAGAATCGCCGCGATGGATCTGGTGCAACTCGAGGACGACCGTCATTACTTCCCACCTTATGAAGCCGTTTATTTAATGCGGAAGGATTCATTGGCCCGTGTGCCACTTCTTCGCGAGGTGCTAGCCAAACTGGTCGACGCGATCACAACGGAAGAAATGCGGGGGCTAAACTATGAGGTTGATTCGAATAAACGCGGTTCGTCAGAAGTGGTGCGCGCGTGGATTAAGCGGAAAGGATTTTGAGAGCATTCCCGAAGCGCGCTTGGACAGGTTGCGGATTGTAGAGTGCGGTAACTGGTTTAGAGCCTGGGGCGGTGAGCCCCAGGACGATCGCATTTTATTTCCAAGCCCGCGTGGGCGGCAGGTGGCTACAAAAGAGACGTCGTTGATAAGATTGGTAGACGAATAATACTTTCATCTCTGTCGCCCGCTTGCGGGCTGGTTGAGCGGTTCACCTGAGGATCGGTCGTGCGGCTCGCGAAGTTATCGAAGGAGGGAACTTGAAAAGACCACTGCTAACTCTTCTCGTTTGCTTCTCTCTGGTGCAAGCCGCCAGCTTCGCCCAGACAAACGCAACTACTCAGGTTGTGCTAATCAAAGCTGGCCGGCTGATTGATGTACGTGCAGGTCGCATGCTTGAGAACCAGGCCATACTTATCGAAGGTGAGCGCATAAAAACCGTGGGCCCACTCGCGGAGATTGAACAGCGCACAACTGCCTGGGCTCGCCGATTGCCACACTCACATCTTGTTACAGGGCGACATTACGGCAGCAGACTACGACGAGCAGCTTCTAAAAGAGTCCATCCCATACCGTACGATTCGCGCCACCGTCGCGGCGCGCATAGCCCTTCTTAACGGCTTCACCGCAATGCGAGATCTGGAAACGGAAGGAGCCATGTATGCAGACGTCGATGTTAAGAATGCGATCAACAGGCGTGTAATTCCTGGGCCACGAATGTTCGTAGCCACACGGGCCTTTTCCGCTACCGGCATGTATCCGTTACAAGGCTATTCATGGGAACTGCGAATGCCCGAGGGAGTGCAGATTGTGGACGGCGCCGACAACATTCGGCACGCCGTTCGGGAGCAGGTGAAATATGGCGCCGATTGGATCAAGTTTTACGCCGACCGTCGTTATTTCGTGAAGGATGGCGCGCTTCATTCCTGGGTTAACTTCACGGAGGAGGAAATGAACGCGATGGTTGATGAAGCCCATCGTTTAGGGCGCCGCGTGGCGGCACATGCCATGGGACGCGAGGGGATTGAAGCTTCCCTCAAGGTGGGCGTAGATTCAATCGAGCACGGCTATGGGCTCGACGAGGAAATGATGGATCGCATGGTGCGGCAGGGAACGTACTGGTGTCCCACGATCTACGTCGGAGTCTACGTCGCTGAGGGCCGGGCTGCTGCAGGTGCGCCAATCTGGGTGACGATGCGCGATATGCAAGCAAAAGCATTCCCGGTGGCCGTGCGCAAGGGTGTGAAGATTGCCTACGGGACGGATGCTGGCGGGTACGCCTGGACTGAAAATCAGGCGAAAGATTTTGCTTACATGGTGCGCTACGGGATGACGCCCCTGCAGGCCATCCAGTCCGCAACGATCGTCGCTGCGGATCTCCTGGAGCGTCCAAAGGATCTCGGGGCCATCGAGGTGGGAAAGTTTGCTGACATTATTGCCGTCAGCGGCGATCCATTACGAGATATCACTGAACTAGAGCGCGTGCGATTCGTTATGAAAGGCGGCGAGGTTTTTCGCCACGAGATCACTCGCTGAGATGACGAGGTAAAGCCGTGAGGAGGGTTTATGACACTATTTGATTTGCTTATCTTACTCTTGGTTGCCGGCATTTGCGGCGCACTCGGCCAGGCCATTACCGGCTACTCGCGTGGCGGGTGTCTGGTATCAATTGCGTTGGGGTTTGTGGGCGCGGTTTTGGGAGTGTGGCTAGCCCGTGCGCTGGCGCTTCCGGAGCTTTTCGCGATCCAAATCGGCACCACCAACTTTCCAATTATTTGGTCAATCATCGGATCGGCACTCTTTGTGGCGGTGATCGCATTGATAACTCGCCGTAGTTAGGGGGGTTACGAAAGTATCAACCCAGTTTTCATCGAGGTGTGCGGTGAAGACGCTAGCTCGAGCGTGACTGCGCTCAATTAGGCGTCTGGTCGAGTGGCCTGACAACTATGAATTAGTCATTTTCTGATGAAGAAACACCGGCTTAATATCTCGCCATGTTACGGGACGGGATTGTTCAGGCCCGGTTCCGTGCCTTCGAAGATGACTAGCAGACAGCAGAATTGCTTGATGCGTCCTCCAGCAAGTCAATCTGCGCCGGGAAAAATGTTCCGTCCTATTTTGGCCCACTTTCGACTATCTCACTCGTGCGCTCCCGGCCTTTGTCTTCATGGCTTTTAGCGTCTCCGGAATGAAGGACGTTATTTGATGGATCTCTTCGCGGCCGTCAGCGAATGATTGGTAGAGCGTGAAGTCCGGTAACGAGAGGCAACTCAGAGGCGAGCGATGGTTGTACCCCGTATCGATCCCGATCGCACTGTGGAAGATGTAAATACCGTGCCGGCCCAATCGTCCGCGCAAAGGCAGGAAGGCTGTTGGGGTATGGCCAAAGACACAAGGTTTACCGCGATAGTTCTTATAAAAACTCATGTCCCTCGACCAGAGCAGCAACTGTGGCGAAGTCTCACTTGGGTGCTTTCCGTGCTCCAGTCCTGCATGAACATAGATTGCGTATTCGTCTTCGTGATAGAAGGGCCGCTCGCGGAAAAACTCCAAATGCTTCGGCGGAATCGTGTTCTCGATGGTCTGCCGGGCCTCAGCTATGTCCATTTCGCTGTTTATGACGAGAGCTTGACCGGCATACTGTTCAAACGTGCGCTCCCCTCCGGTCACGGGCGTAATCCAGATATTGCCGGTCCCCTCGATGAAATCCAAAAGCATCTGTTCATGATTGCCGCGCAGGCAGGTTACGTGCTCCGGATTGCTGCGGGAAAGTTTAAGCACGTGGTCGACACCGCCGGGGGCATCCGGGCCGCGGTCAATGAGATCGCCCAGAAACACGAGGGTATCGGTGGACTCTTCCCGCGGAAGCATCTCCAGCAAACCTAGCAACTGAGCACAACGGCCGTGAACGTCGCCGATGACAAATGTTTTCATCCCTTGCGGCCCTCGCCTTTCAAACGTCCGCTCTTAATCCGCTGCATCAATGCCACAAATCTCGGATCCTCCCTAACCTTGGCCCAGTTGGGGTCCGACTCAAACCATGGATAGTTTTCGTTACCCAGGTCAATTGCCTTTTCCAGCCAGCGGAAAGCTTCGACTGAGCGCCCCTGAAGTAGATATGCCGTACCCAGCCAGTAGGCGACATCGTGATCGGCAGCTGCGGCGCTCCTTACTTTCTCCGTAAGTTGCTCGTCCGCCTCGCGATGCCGGCCCTGGGCGCTAAGGAACATGGCCAGGATGGGCCGAACGCCATCCATCTGGGGGTGTTGCTGCAATATCTGCTCGAGTATACGCGTTGCGGCTGAGATCTCGCCTCGGTAGTAAAGCACGAGCGCGCGAAACGTCCTAATCAGGGGATGGTCCGGTTCCAGCGCCGCGCCCTTATCGAGCTCGGACAGGGCTTCCTCATACTGCTGACGATAACTAAAAATCCGCGCCCGATTGTAACTGGCTACCACCTGCTCTGCCGGATTTAGCCGAACCATGCGATCGAAGCTGCGCAAGGCGCGATCGTAGTCACCATCAAGCCGCGCCAGCACACCGCGCACGAAATGAACGCCTACATCGTTGGGATACTCTTCGCGCAAACGCTCAACTTCCTCCCACGCCTTCCGTTTGTCACCACGGTGAAGATAGATGAAGGCCATGTGCATCCGCGCTTCGAGCAGCTTCGGATCGAGAGCCAGGGCTTCGCTGAAGACTTTCTCGGCTTTCTCATGATCGCCTTCTTCGCCAAGTCCCTTAAGCACGCGGTTGACATAACAACCACCGAGCGCGGAATAGGCCAGGGCAAAAGTCGGATCAAGCTGGATGGCCCGCTGGAAATGCTCGATTGCCGAATCGATGTGTTCGCTAGACACCGTGTGATAGATAAACTGACCGAGGCAGTTGCGCCCCCGCAGGTATTCTTCCGAAGCCGCGGCATCCGAGGTTGAGCCCTTGCCCAACTCCCCCTTTTCCTCGGGGCTAAGCTCCAGTCGTAAACCTTCCACAATTTGCTGCACCATCGTGTCCTGAACAGCGATAATATCCCTGGCATCTCCATCAATGCGTTCACTCCACAGAATTTCTCCGGTGCGCACGTCGAGCAGTTGCGCCGTCACCCGAAGTCGATCGCCTGCGCGCAGAAAACTTGCCGCGAGTATTGCATCGACACTCATTTCTCTGCCGGCCTCCTCGGGGTCGACCTGCTTGCCCTGGTATTTAGCAATCGCGGATGAAGGACGCACGACAAGCGAGCGCACGCGCGCCAGATCGGTAATTACAGCGTCCGCCAGCGAAAACTCGTAGAATGCAGTTTCCGCGTCGTTGCTCAGGTTCTTGAAAGGTAGTATTGCGACGCTCTTGCGTTCCTCACCAATACTCGTTAGCGGCGTTTCATGAGTTTCCCGCGGCTGGCTCAAACTACTCGCTCGGTTGGTGGAACCAGACGGGACCTCGGCGCCGGTAACGCTTTTCAGCCAACGGAAGGCGCGAGAAACCGGGCTTTCGGAATTCAGATGCCGTGGCACAACCGCTTGCGCACTCTCATCAATCGGGGCTCCTGAAACGGCAGACAGCTCGCGAATAATCGAACGCAGATCGTCTCGAAACTCCGCTATCTTCTGGTAACGATCGCGGGGATCTTTTCTCAACGCGCTGTCGAGTACCATTTGCACACGTGGTGGCACGGGATCCGGTCGCGCATCCTTGAGCGGGACAGGCTCTTCGTGCAACACCGCATGACGCACGTCGACAGCCGTCGTACCACGAAAGGGCCAGGTGCCAGTGAGCATCTCGTACAGCAACACGCCTGTGGAAAAGATGTCAGCGCGCGAATCCACGCGATCGCCGCGCGCCTGCTCAGGGGCTGCGTAGGTTGCCGTTCCGTAGGGCACACCCACCTCGGTTAGCTCTGTATGGTGAATTCCGGAAGTGCGTGCGGCATCTTCATCGAGGAGTTTGGCGAGACCGAAGTCCAGCACTTTCACCTGGCCCTGGTCATTTACCATCACATTGCCAGCCTTGATATCGCGATGAATGATGCCCTGAGAGTGGGCTGCCGCCAGCGCGTCGGTCACCTGCAGTGCGATTGAGAGTGCGCTCGACAGATCAAGCGGTCGGCCATTTACCAACTGCCGCACGTTTCGCCCTGGTAGATATTGCATCGCAATGAAATGCACGCCGTCGATTACGTTTAGATCAAAAATTGTGCAGATGTTCGGGTGATCCAAAGCCGAGGCGAGTCGGGCTTCGCGTTCGAAGCGTTTGAGGTTCGCTTCTTTTGCAGTGAGCTCCTCTGGAAGCACTTTGATCACTACGGTGCGGCCCAGCTTTGAATCAACGGCCTTATAGACGGTGCCCTGTCCGCCTGCACCGAGCTTTTCGAGAACCTTGTAATTCCCTAGAGTTGTTCCTACCATTGCCTCTTTCCCGAGTTTCTATTTAACCCCTGATTGGCATCAGTCGGCAACTAAAGTCGCAACGCGCCGGGCACAAAGGAGAGTCATGAGGAAGACCACTGTTCTGTTGTTAGGGTGGGCGCTTGTCGGAAGTGCCTGGGCACAGGTATCGCAGAAAAATGTTCAGGGCAACGCCACAATCGACGCCTTCTGGGAAGGTTCCGAGCCGCCGTCACTAAGAACGACAAAACGGTAGTCGCCAGCCTGTCGCAATTTCCGATTGGCATGCCTTATGGCATATCCAATATCAAGAACAATGCTCAACTCATCAGACGTTATCGCGAAGTATTCAATGGTGAGGACGAATGCTGTGAAGTGCTTTCGCCAAGCACGCCCCAAGATCAATCCCGACAATCCAAAAAGAGTTTACAGTTGCCTGCAAGAATGCGGCGGGCACCGAAGTGGTAATTTATTCATTCGCCTTCATGCGCAACGGTTGGAAGTTTAATGGACTGGACAACCTTAACGAATAAGTAGAGTCTCCGAACTTTGGTCGTTCATCGCTTATGAAATTGAGTGGGTTCCTGAACAACTCGTGAGCAGCATTAGAAGCAGTAAAGCAATCCACGAAATCCCCTCGAAGTAACTCGAATTAAGACATCCATTTCATGCGGTTTCTTGTCGTTTCGTGGATCCTGTCTGTTTTTCGAAGTCTGCCAATGCGCAGCCCGCCGGAATTATTCTTGTGGGGGACTGCTGCCTTTCAATACTTCGGCACCCTTGCGTCAACTTCATCTGACCAGGCGGTGATACCACCTTTCAGATTGATTAGTCGCCCGCGGAAAGCCGCAACCTTCAATGCCTCGATAGCTTTGGCGCTCCGCACGCCGCCCTTGCAGTGGAGGACCGCCTCCCTTTCAGGATCAATTTCACTCATGCGGTTAACGACGTGGGATAGCGGGATCAACTTTGTGCCAGGCAGCCGAGCGATCTCGTATTCGTGGGCCTCCCGCACATCAATAATCTGGATGTCGTCGCCGCGGTCCAAACGGAGCTTGAGTTCCGTCGCAGTAATTTCTTCCAGTTGTGGCGGCGCAGCCTGCTGGTTGGGACTCAAACCGCAAAACGCTTCGTAGTCAATCAACTCCTTGATGGTCGGGTTGTCACCGCAAATCGGACACTGGGAATCCTTGCGTAGTTTTAACTCACGGAACTTCAAGGCCCAGGCATCAAATAGCAGCAGACGGTTTACCAGTATGCCCTCGGCACCCAGGATAATTTTAATCGTCTCGTTGGCCTGAATCGCGCCCACGATTCCCGGTAGGACGCCAAGCACACCCCCTTCTGCGCAGGACGGTACGAGTCCAGGCGGTGGCGGTTCAGGATACAAGCAGCGGTAACATGCGCCGCGCTCCGCCCAGAAGACGCTGGCTTGTCCTTCGAACCGGAAGATTGAACCATAGACGTTCGGTTTACCGCTCAGCACACAAGCGTCGTTGACCAAATAACGGGTGGGAAAATTATCGGTGCCGTCAACGATGATGTCGCAGTGCTGAAAAAGTCGCATCGCGTTGTCACTCGTTAGCTGAGCGTCATGCGTTTCAATCTTGATGTGGGGGTTTATGTCGCTCAGGCGATCACGCGCCGATTCGATTTTTGGGCGCCCAATGTCTTTCGTGCCATGTATAATTTGCCGCTGAAGATTGGAGGACTCCACCACATCGAAATCCACAATTCCCAGACGACCGACGCCTGCAGCCGCTAAATACATCCCTAACGGCGCACCCAATCCGCCTGTACCAATCATCAAGACGCTCGCAGCTTTCAATCGTTTTTGCCCATCGAGCCCAACCTCCGGCATGATTAAGTGGCGGCTGTAGCGGGCAATCTCTTCATTGGAAAGCGAGGGCAGCTCGGTTACATCGGCTTCCGCAGTGGCGCCCCCGGCGATCGAAGGAACAATCATTAGGGTGTCGCCGTCTTTGACGGGCGTCTCGGCGCCTGATTGATGGCGGATGTCTTCCTCATTGACGTAGACGTTTACGAAGCTGCGCAGTTTGTTTTTCTCGTCGTAAAGGTGGCGCCTAAGCTCAATGAACTGAGTGCTCAGCTGATTGAGAGCCTCTCCGGCGGTTCCCGCGTCGACTTCAAATTCGGATTTGCCGCCGGCAAACTGTCTCAAGGCGGTGGGTATGGTGATCGTAACTGACATTTTCCTTCCTTTCGTCAACTCCCGTTTAGGATTTCTTCCTCGTTAAAGCGTGAACGATCCAGTTGCATTTCCCATGAAAGCAAAGCTTCGGCACGGCCTGTCTTAACGGCGACCACAATGTAAGAATAGACGGGCCAGGCATGGTCGAGATCGTATGCTGACGGCACCGCCGGGTGATCCGGATGCGAATGATAGAAGCCGACGACGTCAAGGCCCTTTGAACCTGCGTATTTCTCGCCCTGCATCAGCTCCTCCGGTCGGATCAGAAACCGGGTGCGCTTTGCCTCTTCCTCGCGAGCATTTGAAATCGGATATATCTCAGTGCAGACCTTGCCGTCGCCTTTCTCCGAAATGTTTCCGAGCAACAGCCCGCAGCATTCATTTGGATAGTCGCGCTCTCCGTGAGCGGCTATTTCGTTCCGTTGTTGTGCAGCCATTTGGATCATTGTGTTAATCAAAATAAATCAAAATACCTCTCACCGCGGTCGCAAAGGATTGTGACTATGACGGCATTTCTCGCCAGGGCACGTGCCAATCGCAGCGCAGCGAACACGTTCGCTCCGGAACTCGTGCCGACGAACAGCCCTTCTTCCTCAGCCAAACGCCGCATCATTTGTTGAGCTTCTTCCGTGGACACCTCGACGTTCTCATCGGCAACGGTAGGATCGTAGATTCCTGGAACCATTGCCGTAGCCATGTGCTTCAGGCCCTCAAGCCCGTGCAAAGGGGAATCGGGCTGCACTGAAATCGCGCAAATCTCCGGATTGAATGCTTTCAGACGCCGGGCCACGCCCACGAAAGTGCCCGAGGTTCCCAATCCAGCGATGAAGTGCGTGATGCATCCTTCGGTCTGCTCCCAGATCTCAGGTGCGGTGGTTTCGTAATGGGCGCGCCAATTAGCCTCGTTGTTGTACTGATCCGCGTAGAAATGTTTGTCAGGTTCTTTCTCAAACATCTCGCGGGCGATTCCTTGCGCGCCATCGGTCGACTGCAGCGGGTCTGTTTCGATCAACTTAACACCGAAGCTACGCAAGATCCGTTTGCGTTGTGGCCCTGCATTCCTGGGGAGACAGAGGGTGATTGGATAACCACGCGCGGCTCCGATCATCGCATAGGCAATTCCGGTATTGCCGCTAGTGGCGTCGAGGATGGTCATTCCAGACCGCAATGTTCCATCGCTCTCGCCGGCAAGAATCATGGCCAACGCCGGACGATCCTTTACTGAGCCGCCCGGATTCAAGTGCTCAGCTTTCGCGAAAACTTCGATACCTGACGGCAACTCGCGTGTAATTCGACGCAGGCGAATTAAAGGAGTATGGCCAACGATCAGCTCAATGGAGTTCTTAGTAAGACGATCTGGACGTTCGATGCCGGCGCTCATATGTCCGAATTTCAGTAATCCTATGCCAGAGTTCGATGCTGCCGCCAAAATTAAACCGGTCGCGATTGCCTCTGCAGGTTCGCGACCGGTCTTTCGAAAACATTTGCTACGCTAGTTTAGGGCAGGCGACTTTTCATGCTGCAAATGCTCTCCCGATCACGTCCCAAACAACAGGCGCAATAGGCGCAGCAGCAATGGTAGGCGTTATGCATTTGATCCTAACTCTGCAGGAGGACTATAAGTAACTTGCCGGAACCCTGTCAAGCCGACGAACTCGTGCTCGCTAGCTCTCGTTTTGAACCAGTTCCCGCTCAATTCAGATCAATTCGAGGTTAAGGAGGGTAATTCCCCCCCGCCCGAGATTGGGAGTCGATAGGTTTGAGTTTTTTGACGTTGCAACGTCTACGGCCACTAGTTGAGCCCGCTCTCCGAGCCCCAAGTCGCTAACACCTCTTATTAATTCCGAATGTGACCCAGCTGAAATTCGGGAAACGCTTGGCGTAGGTATTTAAAAGAGGGCTACACCTTCTCGGCGCAGCCCCGCGGATTTAGCGAACGTAAAAGCGGCCTATTGAATGATGCCCATCTGCCAGAGCATGAAGGCATAATCAAACGCCACATCCTTAAGAGCGTCGTAACGCCCGGATGCGCCGCCGTGGCCGGCCCCCATGTTAGCCTTCAGAAGAAGATGGTTATTGTCGGTCTTCATAGCGCGCAGCTTCGCCACATACTTCGCGCCTTCCCAGTAGGGGACCTGACTGTCGTTTAGTGAAACCCGGACGAGAGTGTTCGGATAATCCTTCGCTTCGATGTTGTCATAAGGCGAATAGGATTTCATGTAAACGTACTCTTCTTTATTCTCCGGGTTGCCCCATTCGAGAAACTCCTGCACGGTGAGCGGCAGGCTCTTGTCGAGCATCGTGTTTATTACGTCAACAAAAGGCACGTAAGAGACGACGGCCTTAAACAAATCCGGACGCATGTTAACAACCGCGCCCATCAAGAGACCGCCCGCGCTTCCGCCGGAGATGACGAGCCGATCCTTCGACGTGTATTTCTCCTTGACTAGGTGATCGGCAGAGTCAATGAAATCTGTAAACGTGTTCTTCTTCTTCATCAATTTGCCGTCGTCGTACCAGGGCTTGCCAAGGTCGCCGCCTCCACGAATATGCGCCAGGGCGTATACGACGCCTCGATCGAGCATGGAAAGGCGATTGGAGGTAAAGCTGACGTTAGACGGGATGCCGTAGGAGCCATAAGCTGTTAACCACAAGGGGGCCGTCCCGTCGAGTTTTACCCCCCTTTTGTAGACAAGAGAGATGGGAATCTTCGTTCCGTCAGAGGCCGTTGCGTAGATGCGCTCCGACTTATAGTTCGCCGGGTCAAAGTTGCCCAGTACCTCCTGGCGTTTGAGGAGTTCGCTCTTGCGTGCGATGACGTCGTAATCGTAGGTCGAGGGCGGAGTGGTGAATGAGTTATAGGAATAGCGAAGCTTCTGCGTGGCGAACTCACGATTGGTCGAGACACCGGCAAAGTAAACCGGCTCGGGAAACTCCAGGTAGTGCGCCTTGCTGGACTTGAAGTCGGTGAGCCGCAGTTTCGGGAGCCCGTTCTCGCGTTCCGAGAGCACGAAGAAGTCCTTGAAAACATCGATGTCTTC
>JACCSP010000236.1 GCA_013812905.1 Pyrinomonadaceae bacterium | reverse complement strand
ACATATTTGAGCGCGATGCCTGGTTTCGCTGGCGCTATAACATTCGTTTGCAGGCCGCAACTGCTGAGCACTGGCTCCGCGGAAGAGATCTAGAGAGGGCCAGCAAGTTTGCGCTGCAACTGCTCGATACCGCCACACAGTACGAAGCACACAAATACATCGCCGTTGCTCACAGGCTGCTGGCCCAAGTGGCGATTGCCAACGGTGAGCTGGCAGAAGGAGAGAAGCAGTTCAATGTAGCGCTCTCAGAGTTAGATCATCATCCCTCACCGCTTGTCGCCTGGAAAACGTATGCGGACCTGGGTCGTCTGAAGTCCCAACTGGGCGATTCTCCTTCAGCGCGAGAGTTCTTTGCTAAAGCCGCGGAGATCGTCAACTCAATCGTTGCCAGCGTCAGCGACGAGGGACTGCGTACGACGTTCATGACTTCTGAGGCGGTTCGAGAAGTTTTGAATGGAGCAGCGAAAAGCGCATCTAGTTGAGAGGCCCAGTTTAGTCCCGTCACAACTCGGTATGGGGTCAGTTTGCTTTTCATTCACACCGGGCCCAGTGTTAAAGCCGCAAGCCGTGGTCGCCATCGCAAGCGCGGGATAGGAACGCAGCGCGCTCTTCGGTTGTATGTTCCAGCGCCGAGCGGAATAGCTCTTTAACTTTTTGCCAGCCTTCCGGCGTCACGTTGCTTTACCTCCGCCAATCTCACGGCGCAGCCACGCTTTCGCCATGTTCAAATCGTCTTTGACCGTCGTCAGCGACACTCCGAGCACTGCGGCGGTCTCTTCGATGGTTAAACCGCTGAAAAATCGCAGTTCCACAATCTGACTCTGCCGATGGTCAATCGCAGCCAGTCGAGTGAGCCCTTCATCCAACGCTAACAAATCGCCGTTTGATTTCGCAGCCGCCACCACCAGACCCTCGTCCAGAGGCAGCGTGATGCCTGACCCGCCCTCTTGGCGCGATGGCGTCGCCGCGCATGATCGACAAGGATGCGGCTCACGGCGCTTCGCATTACATCATCAGACAGAGGCGATTACGCGGATAGTACCGTTTCGCTGTCCACGTTGGGCGGGCTCCGCGTGCCGCCGCCCACCGAATGCGCTCGGGATTCGAAAGCATTCATAAATGGCTTGTTTGAATGTTCGCAAAGCAATAAAATAATTACGCGCAACAAATAGAACAATAAGGAATCAAAAGCTCGGTCGTTGCGCTGTGGGAATTGAAGCGCAAGATGGCGGCTCAGTCCGCATTTCAAGATATATAAGATCTGTTTGGAGAACTCGATGATTCAAAACCAGTTGCTCGCCGCTCTATCAGAGACAGAACACCGGGCCGTGGTTTGTCATTTAAGAAAAGTGTCTGTGTCTTTGCGTGAAGTTCTTCATCAAGCCAATGCTGAGATTAAATACGTTTATTTTCCTGAGACCTGCGTAATCTCAATCCTCTCAACCATGGAAGATGGCTCGACCGTAGAGGTCGGAGTCGTCGGCAATGAAGGGATGTTGGGTCTCCGCGTGCTGCTGGGAGTTAAGAAAACACCGCATCTCGCGGCTGTGCAAGTCGCGGGCAGCGCCCTGCGTATGAGCGCGGATCTGCTCGATCAAGACTTGAAGGGAGTGGGAAGCTCATTGCGACCTCTGCTGCTGCCATATACCCAGGCACTGTTATCCCAAGTTAGCCAATCTGTAGCTTGTATCTCGCAGCACTCAATTCGTCAGCGGCTTGCGCGATGGCTGTTGGCAATGCGCGATCGTATTGAGTCGAATAGCCTCGAAATAACTCATGAACTCATCTCTCTTATGCTGGGCATAAGACGCGCATCGGCCAGCGAGAATCTCCGCGAACTTCAGGACAGGGGACTAATCGCCACCCGGCGTGGTGGAATAAGGATTGTTGATAGTCAGGGCTTGGAGAATATCGCCTGTGAGTGTTACCGCATAGTGAAAGAAGAATATGACCAGCTCTATTCCGAGAATTCCAGGTAAAGTCAACGAAGCCTCTGCTTAGTTGAAGAGAATCTCAATAGCATGGCAACTCACGCCATTAACGGAACTAATATGGTAAAACCTGAGAACCCTATCACCCTAACACAACTCCTGCTTATAAAAATGGTGTGAAGGCGCATCAGAAGCATGTCGAACCTCTCAAAGGGTACGTCACCGTACTGAAGCTTGCCGATATAACCTTTACACTCCCTAGCTCGCAATCGTAACACCAGCTCGCAATCGTAATCGTAGCCCCCAGTAGCTCCACATATTTTTCCGTCGGGGCGATAAAGCCGCGGCGTAATTCAGGGAGGGAAAACCATGCCAGCAAAGGACAAAGAAGAACGAGACGGAGGCGGCCAGTCGGGTGACAAAGGCGATGAGAAATCCGGTGGTGGCCAATCGGGCGGCGGCAAGCAAGGTGGCGGCAAGGGGGGCGGTGGTCGAGGAGGCTCGCAAGGTGGCGGCGGGGGTCGCTCCGGAGGCGACAAACGCTAACCATAAAATTTGGTTGGCTTGGGCGAGTTTCGACGAAACTCGCCCTTGTTATCCAGTAGTTCACGAATAATTCGCATCTGGAGACGAGGAAAACACAAATGGACGCTTTCGCTTTGCTTAAGGCAGACCACGAGAAAGTGGCAGGTATGCTCGAAACAATTGATAACACGACGGAACGCGCCCTCAAGGGCCGGGGGGAACTTTTTGCGCGACTCAAAGTGGAATTAGATCTCCACGCTAGGATAGAGGAAGAGATCTTTTATCCGGCTCTGGAAGAGAACGAGGAAACTCGCGAGATTGCGCTGGAAGCCTATGAAGAGCACCGCCTTGTCAAGCAGTTGCTCGGTGAATTAGAAGCCGAGCCCAAGGACAGTGAAGAGTGGACCGCCAAATTTACGGTGCTGAAAGAAAATATTGAACATCACGTCGAAGAAGAGGAAGGCGAGATGTTCAAAAAAACGCGTCAGGCATTTACAGCAGAAGAAATGCAAGCGCTAGGTGAGCGCCTTCAGGAAGGGAAACAGCAGAGCCGAGCATTAGGCGCTCGTTAGCCTCAGCTTTAGATGCCAGGTTATCCACTCGCCAGATTAGTCTCATTAGACGGATGGCAACCGTTCTCTTTGAGCGCGTAAGGTAGCGAAGTTCTGTCGTATTGAATTAATGCTGGTACCCCGGATGCTCTTCCAACTAACCATTGGGGGTCACGGATTACTAGCCAAATCCTCAGCGCAGGTCTACGCCAGCCGAATTCTCATTAATCAGTCGACCTGCTAGAACCTAAACAGTTGGGTACCGTTTGACGCGCTGTTGCGCTATTCGTGTGGGCGCGCAACGGTAAACGTTTGTGTCTGACCAGAACGGGCGAGGATAAGGGCAATGTTTAAAACTGAAAACTATCGAGAACCGCAACTTGACGTAGTCTGCTTCTCCCATCTGCGTTGGGACTTCGTCTACCAACGGCCCCAACATTTGTTAACGCGTTGTGCCCGAGATCACCGAGTATTTTTTGTCGAGGAGCCAGTCTTGGGCAGTGGTTCAATGCGGCTCGATATGCGCGAGCGCGAGGGCGGCGTCCGAGTTGTGGTCCCGCATTTACCAGTTGGTCTGCACAGCGAAATCGCCTCGTCCGCGGTTCTAAAGGAGATGATCCGACGCCTATTTATTGACAACGGAATTAGGGAATATGTGTTTTGGTATTACACCCCGATGGCTCTCACGTTTACGGATCAATTAGATCCTCTAGCTGCTGTTTACGATTGCATGGATGAGCTTTCGGCATTCAAGGGCGCGCACTCGCGCTTGGGGGACCTCGAGAGGCGGCTCTTCCAACGCGTAGACCTCGTTTTTACGGGAGGACAGAGTCTGTATGAGGCGAAGCGTAATAAACATCCTGCGGTCTATTCGTTTCCCAGCAGCGTTGATATCCCACACTTTAGTAGGGCCAGAGCCGCGAGAGCCGATCCGGAAGATCAGGTGAGCATTCCACATCCGCGTTTGGGCTTCTTTGGTGTAATCGATGAGCGCTTTGATATTGACTTGCTTAACTCCTTAGCGACGAAACGTCCCGACTGGCATTTCGTAATGATTGGCCCGGTCGTAAAGATTCATCCAGACTCCTTGCCGAAACATCCAAACATTTATTACCTCGGCCCGAAGAAGTATGACGGGTTGCCCGACTACTTGGCCGGTTGGGATATTGCTTTGTTGCTGTTTGCACGGAATGAATCTACGCGGTTTATAAGCCCAACAAAGACACCGGAATATTTATCCGCGGGCAAACCTGTCATATCCACGTCGATCCGAGACGTGGTGCGTCCATATGGGGAACTGGACCTGGTACGTATTGCAGACACCCCCACAGCTCTCATTCAAGCGGCTGAAGAGCTGCTGCTGGCGAATTCGCTGGAAAAGAGTTCCTGGCTCGCGAGAGTGGACGACTTTCTTGCCAATATGTCATGGGACAACACGTGGGGGCACATGTCTCTGCTGCTCAATCAAGTTATCGAAGCGCGGCGGGAGGCAACGGCGACACTTAAACCCGTGCAAATGTCAGAACACCGGCAGCAACAGCTGTAGGCAGATCAGTTTTATCGATTGTTAACAAGGAGGAGTGGAGGGTGTTTGATTACTTAATTGTTGGTGCCGGCTTTGCCGGCAGCGTACTCGCCGAACGCCTCGCGGCCGGATCTGAGAAGAAAGTCCTGATTTGTGATAAACGACCCCACATCGGCGGCAATGCTTTCGATCATTACAACGAGGATGGCATTCTGGTTCACAAGTATGGGCCTCATATTTTTCACACGAATTCGCGCGAAGTGTTTGAATACCTTTCCCGATTTACCCAGTGGCGGCCTTATCACCATCGGGTGCGTGCGAGCGTAGACGGCCAGATAGTTCCCATCCCAATCAATCTCGATACGATCAATAGTCTTTACGGACTCAGTCTCTCATCATTTGAAGCGGAAGACTTTTTTAAGAAGGTTGCAGAACCGGTCGAACACGTACGGACATCGGAAGACGTGGTCGTCAGCAAAGTCGGACGGGAGTTATATGAGAAATTTTTCCGCAACTACACGCGCAAACAATGGGGGCTTGATCCTTCAGAACTCGACGCAAGCGTAACCTCGCGAGTACCTACGCGGACAAACCGGGACGATAGATATTTTACCGATACTTACCAGGCAATGCCGCTTCATGGTTTCACGCGCTTGTTTGAAAACATGTTAAATCATCCCAATATCAAAATCCTGCTGAATTGTGACTATCGTGAAATTGAAAAGGAAATACCGTTTCGCGAAATGATCTATACCGGCCCAGTGGACACGTATTTCGATTATTGTTGTGGCAAGTTGCCCTATCGATCACTCGAATTCAAACATGAAACCCATGACATTCCTGTTTTCCAGTCGGCGCCGGTCGTCAATTATCCGAACGAGCAGCTCTACACTCGCGTGACCGAATTCAAGTATCTCACCGGACAGGCGCACGCCAAGACTAGCATCGTTTACGAGTTTCCCAAGTCGCATGGCGACGCATACTATCCCGTACCGCGTGCGGAGAATACAGAGCTGTACGCAAAATACAAGGAACTCGCGGATGCCACGCCGAAGGTCCACTTTGTCGGACGGTTGGCGACTTACAAGTATTACAACATGGACCAAATTGTGGCCCAGGCCCTTACCGTTTATGCCAGAATGATTAGCGCCAGCAGGAAAGATGCTGTCGCCCTGGGTAGTGTCCACACCGTTAGCGGCAACCGTCAAAGAGCTGCAAAAGGGGAAATACTAACGCGACAAATCGCTCTAAGGCAGGGACAAGGAACTCAGGATGAGGTACCAAGGGCTGTTTAAAAGTTTCTTTCTGGGTGGCTTCGAATGTTCGACACACCGTCTGCGTAACGGTAAGCGCCTTGATGAGATTGCTGCCAGTAGGCACGACACCTTCGCGCGCGAGGATTACCTGCGTCTTCAGCGTCAAGGAATGCGCGCAGCTCGCGAGGGGTTGCGCTGGCATTTAATAGAACCCAGCCCTGGAAAATACGATTTTTCCAGCGTCATTGGCATGCTCCACGCCGCTAGGGAAACTGGGACGCAAGTAATTTGGGATTTGTGCCACTACGGTTGGCCTGACTGGCTTGATATCTTTGAGGCGCGGTTCGGTAACGCATTCGCCGAACTCGCACGCGAGTTCGGCAAGGTACTGGCGAACGAGACGGATCAGCTTCCGATAATATCACCCGTCAACGAAATATCTTTTTTCTCCTGGGCAGCAGGAGAAGTTGCGCATCTGAATCCTTATGCTCTGGGACGTGGCAGCGAGTTGAAAGAACAGCTTGTAAGGGCGGCAATTGCGGCCACTGAAGCGCTATGGGATATCAATCCCAAAACTCGGATAGCCCACATCGATCCTGTAATTAATGTGCTGCCAAACGATCCCTCAGACGCGATTCAGCGGCGAGATGCTGAAGCTTACCGTCTTTCTCAATATGAGGCTTGGGACATGCTCGCTGGATGTCTAAAGCCCCAACTTGGTGGCGCCCAGAAATATCTCGATATCATTGGCATAAACTACTATGTTCACAGCCAGTGGGTTTTGGGCGGTGCGTTCATAGATCAGGATAATCCTCGTTACCGACCCTTTCGGGAAATAGTAAAAGAAGTGTACGAGCGCTTTGAGCGGCCGCTGTTTGTGGCTGAGACAGGCATTGAGAATGAAGAACGCCCGGCATGGCTGCGATACGTAAGTTCAGAGGTGCGAGCCGCCCTGCGGCTCGGTAGCCAGGTAGAGGGAATTTGTCTTTATCCCATTGTCAATCACCCGGGCTGGGAAGACGATCGTCACTGTCATAATGGTCTGTGGGACTATCCTAACGAAAAAGCTGAACGAGAGATCTATGTCCCGTTGGCCCAGGAGCTAAGCAAACAACAAGACGATTTTAGAAAACTTGTCCATACCCGAAACTCCAGCCACAGTGAATCATTAAAGCTCGTAGTTTGCGCTGCTAACCTCGCACAGCCATAAAAGATTTCCCTGAATCTGATGGGCGTGCCGGGGATACCCAGACAGATTCTCTTGACGGCAGTTGAGATTTTCATCCTGGTTGTGGTCGTCGTTGCCGGATAGATGTTGATCGAATCGGCGGCACCCAGGGCCACCGTCCTCAGCGGCTCCGCAAGAATCAGGAGCCGCGATAGGATTGGCGATGGTTTTCGTCCTCATCTATGGCAGTTGGAATGAAGCCGCTTACTCGTACTGTCAGGGAGGCAGATACCGCGCGGCCTCTCGCGCGCTCGCTCCAATCCGTTAAAACCGTTCGAGACCGCCAGTATCCTCCGGGGCATTCGCGTTGCCCTGTGGAATCAAGTGTGGGTGGGCACAAGTTAAAGAGGAACTTGTAAAAAAGTGAAATATTTTGTTGGGTCGCCTTATCAATCGAGAACGGGCGGGTGATGTGATCCTGACTTGTCCTTAGT
>JACCSP010000087.1 GCA_013812905.1 Pyrinomonadaceae bacterium | reverse complement strand
AAGCATGCTCTGGAGATGTATACACATGTGAAGAGCGTCTGGGTGGACCTCTCAGGCAGGCCCATCGGTTGGTTTGGCAAGTAGCTGACTGAATGTCAAGTTTTAGGGTAAACGGTTCGCCCCTCGTTAGCATCTCTACACCGCCGCACTCTCTTTGATTCGTTTGGAGTTGCGATCTAAATGCGGCGCTCTCCCGATAATTTAATTCTTTGAAAGGAGACGCGTATGTTTTTAACAAAAAGACTGGCATTGGGCTCGCTAATTCTAATGGGAGCGGTTCTCTTAACTGCCTGTCCGAAACAGGAAACCATCTCGAGGATCAACGCCGACCCCGGCCGTTATCGGAATAAAGAAGTTGGCATCGTGGGTAACGTAACGGATAGTTACGGGGTGCTCGGCAACGGAGCCTACGAGATCGATGATGGGACCGGCCGAATCTGGGTGGTATCGACCCGCGGTGTGCCGTCGCGTGGCTCCAGAGTG
The DNA here is from genome assembly GCA_013812905.1 of Pyrinomonadaceae bacterium. GTDB lineage: Bacteria > Acidobacteriota > Blastocatellia > Pyrinomonadales > Pyrinomonadaceae > PSRF01. The sequence goes on along the minus strand of JACCSP010000087.1, from coordinate 44,305 downwards.
GGCGCCAAGGGCAAGGTTTACACAGGTTATACCTTCGGAGGCAGAAGCTTCGGTACCGTGCTGCAGGAAACCGACCGGCAGGTAAAAGGTAAGTAGTAACAAAAGCAGCCGAAGAAGCTAGTCTGCGAAGTAAACTCGATTGCTGTGCTTAGCACAGATCAATTACTCAGGTGTCCCGGCTATAGTTTTAGTGATGAGTGAAGTCGTAAGCCTTCAAACCCATCCCGAACGGATCGCGATTGAAAGCTTTGATATGGAGTTTGAGCGACTCTATGCACGCTCTTACAAACTCATTAAAACAATCCCGGTTGATATTCTCTATGGCACCTCTTATGGGAAGAGCGATTCGGAGTCTGTGGGCTCGTTTATTCTGAGAAGTGCCGGGGTCGTGGAGCAGACCTGCGGTGGGATCACTTCGAATCTTTGGGACGATCCTTTCGAGTGGACCTTGCCGGAGACACTCTCGACAAGCGCGCGTGTTATAGAATATCTGAGTGAAGTGGAAGAAACGCGCAAACATGCGTTTGCCTGCTTCGCCGGAGATGCGGATCTGCTGAAGAAGATTGCCACACCCTTCGGGGAAATGCGCCCGTTGATTAGTTTGCTTCTGGACACACTGGTACGGGCGCTTGAGTTTCAAGGCCGCGCGTTGGCCCTCTTGCCAGTAGGTTCCCAAGGTGTACTATTTGATCGTCACGCATAAAACGTAAGGCAGGCACGCGCCGGCAGCTTTACCGTCAGCACAAAAAAATCTCGCGACTGGTTGGAGATCACTCCCTATTACCGCAGAGATTCGTCAGCCCTCCAGTGCTACCAAAAACACGACGGGCCTCCTGGACAAAAGACGACCTGGCAAATCGCTAGCTGCCTCGATGTCAGCGCTAACCAACTCTTTGCATGAACGAATCCTTTCGGAAGGTTCCCTTACCTTTTACGAGTGGATGAAATCCGCCCTTTACGATCCTGACCAAGGCTATTATTGCCGCTCGGATCGAGAAAGATGGGGCCGACAAGGTGATTACCGCACCAGCCCGGAACGAAGTGTTCTTTTTGCTGCAACGTTCGCCCGCTATTTCGCGAGACTTTACCATGATCTAGGTTCACCCGCAGCGTTGACGATAGTTGAAGTGGGAGCGGGCACCGGCAATTTTGCGGAGACTGTCCTGGAAACGTTACAACTGCGCTTCCCCGGTATTTTCTCCAAAACCCACTACTTCATCGACGAATCCAGCCCGGACTCCTCATCGCGCGCAAGGCTGAGACTTGAGCGATTCGGGACTCAAGTTGAAGTCAAATCGCTAGCGGCGCTAAATCCCCTCGAGCACGCGATAGTCTTCTCAAATGAGCTGCTAGACGCTTTTCCGGTCCATCGAGTAACCATGCAGGGAGGTGAGCTGCGTGAGCTGCATGTGGCGGTAAACGAAAGCGGCAGTTTTGAGTGGACAGTTGGCCAGCTATCGACGCCCCGACTCAGCGAATATTTTGGACGGCTTGGCATTCTCCTTGGTGAAGGTCAAATTGAGGACGTAAATTTGGAAATAGAGACCTGGCTTGAGTTAGTTTCCAGTAAACTCAGATCGGGCTATTTGATTACCGTAGACTACGGCACTGAAGCTTCAGTTCTTTACAATGGAGCAAGAAGACGAGAGGGAAGTATCCGAGCATTCCACAAGCATCAGATTTCGGGTGATGTTCTGCTCCAACCAGGTCAGCAGGACATCACCAGCTCCGTGGATTGGTCGTTTGTTAAAATGGTTGGGGCAAGCCACGGGTTGCGAGTGATCGCCTTCGAACGCCAGGATCGATTCCTGCTGGATGCCGGCTTGCTAGTAGAAATGGAGCTAAGAGCCAAGGAAACGCCGCGAGAATCCGAGCGATTACGCGCGAGCACATCCGCGCGCGAAATGATTTTGCCCGGCGGCTTGGCGGAGAGTTTTCAGGTGCTGGTTCAGAATAAAGAACATCCACCTGACGCTCCTTACCAGGAGGAACTGTAGGGAGAGCCATATTGAAAACGAAGACAAAGGGGCATATGCCATGACTATTCCATTCGCGCTTAAAACAGTCAACTGCTGGGTCCTACGTTTAGCTATCGCATCGATGCTCTTGTGTTGGCTCTTCACCTTAACGGGTGTTGCCGTCGCTGCCACGGCAACGATGCGGCTTGATTACTATCACACGGGCAACTCCACACAAGAATTCTTTAGTCTGGACAAGCTCATAATCGAGCCTCTGCCCTGGCCTGGAAATCCGCGCCAACTTGTTGATCCCAGTAATCTCGGGAAGTATTTGTTCGAGGTGATTGATCGCAACACCAACCGTGTTATCTATTCGCGCGGCTTCGCCTCAATTTACGGCGAGTGGGAGACCACCGGCGAGGCAAAGAAAGCGAACCGAACTTTTCATGAATCGGTCAGATTTCCGGCGCCCGACAAGGCTGTCCAGATGGTGTTGAAAAAGCGAGATGCAAACAATACGTTCCGGGAAATCTGGTCCGTTACGATCGATCCTGAAGATATCTTTATCGATCGTTCTAAACATCCTTCGCCTGGGCCATTAATCGAGCTGGAGAAGAACGGCGATCCCGCCGACAAGGTTGATTTCCTAATTTTGGGGGATGGTTACGAATACTCGGAACAGAAGAAGTTTGAGCAGGACGCCCGGCGGCTGCTGAACGTATTATGGGCCACCTCACCCTTCAAAGAACGGCGCAAGGATTTTAATGTCTGGGCTATTTGTCCCCCATCATCTGAGTCAGGGATTTCGCGACCGTCGAGCAAGATCTACCGGCGCACGCCGCTCGGCGCGACATACGATGCCTTTGGATCAGAACGTTACCTCTTGACGTTCGATAACCGTGCTTTTCGCGAAGTCGCTTCGTTTGCTCCGTATGAATTCGTTGAGATTCTTGCCAATAATAGGACCTATGGCGGCGGTGGCATCTTTGGTCTCTATGGCACCGTAGCCGCGCAGAGCAATCAGGCGCCCTACGTGTTTGTGCATGAGTTCGGACATCACTTCGCCGGGCTGGCCGACGAGTATTACACTTCTCCAGTAGCTTATGCTCCGGCTACAGAACGCATCGAGCCGTGGGAACCCAATGCCACCGCGCTTCTAGATCCTAAAGATCTCAAGTGGCAAGATTTGATCACCCCCGGCACTCCGATTCCCACGCCCTGGAACAAGGACGAATTTGAAAAACACTCACGTGAGTACCAGAAACGAAGAAGCGTGATACGCAACGAAAACCGCCCGGAAGAGGTAATGGAAGCTCTATTTCTTGAGGTGGCGCAGTTTGAGCGCGCTTTCTTCGCCAGAGAAAAGTATTTCGGCAGGGTCGGAGCCTTCGAAGGCGCTATCTACGAGGCGAAAGGTTATTACCGGCCAGAAGTAGACTGCATCATGTTTACGCGCACAAATTCATTTTGTGTGGTTTGTCGACGGGCCATCGAACGCGTAATCAACTTGTATACACGCGCTTAAGAAATTCAATGATGACCGCTGCAATTTGCTAGAACAACTCAAACTTTACCGTTAGATACTTCTTAGGGTTCTGTCGAAAGTCGTAGATGAGTTTGACACCTTCGGATGAGAGCTGGTTGACATTGGAGTAGAGCGCGTCGTCAGTTAACAATTTTCCAAAGCTGCCCTCACCTCTTTGAGCCGCAGCCACCACGTTGTCTACTCGTTCCGCGGTCGTATTGAAGCGAGCAATAGCTGCCCGAGCGTCGTTATAAATCTGCTCATCCTTGATTAGCTTACCAATTGTGCCCCGACCAGCGTTCACGTCCGCGATCATGAGATCGATTTGACTGATCGACCGATCAAGACGATCGGCACTGCGATTGATCCGATTATAGAGTTCGTCGTCAGTTAAGAATTTGCCCGCGGTTCCGCGCCCAGCGCGCAGATCCTCTGCGATTTTCCGTAACTGGATAGTGATGTCGTTGGCATTATTGTAGAGCGCAGGATCATTTAAAAACCTTCCCGCGGATCCGTTGCCGGATCTTACCTGACGCATCACGTCCTCGGTCTCCCGAATCGTAGCATTAAGATTATTGTACAGCGCTTCATCGCTAAACAGTCGACCAACAGTTCCTTTGCCTTCCTTAACGTCACCAACAATGCCGTTAATTTCATCAGACAACTTGCTGAGCCGCTGGGCTAGATCAGTGCCTGAAGTAGCAAAGTCATTCACGGTGTTTGACGTAGATGAAGGCAGGATTGCGTAGTCTTTCACGGGCTGGCCCAATGCCGTACCGGGAGTGATGTTGATGAGCATCTCGTTGCCAAGCAAGCTTGGAGAGCCCTGCTGGGCCGTCGAATCGGTGCGAATTCTTTCGGTTGCCGCGCGTCCATCGATCGTGGAGTCGATGGTCATTAGTGCTTCGACCCGGGGCGCATTGGGCGCCTCAGAGGGAGGCATTAGCGCAATCTCATCAATTTTACCGACCCGGACGCCTGCCAGGCGCACTTCCGATCCTTCACGCAGGCCATTGGCATCCATGAAGCGAGCTTTCAGATGAAGCTTCTTGCTGAAAGGATTGATATCTCCCGACGCATTGAGAATCAGGAAAACCAGGACCGCAATTGCTGCCAGGATAAAGAATCCAACGCGCAGCTCTCGAAATGAAACGGTCTTTTTTGATCGTGGCATGGCGGTAATTTAAGGGTGACGACGGAGGGATGAAGCATGAACTCAGTTCACACCTGGCTTGTCATCCTTCCGTCTTCATCTTTCGTCCTTTCTTAGTGTCCTCGAAGAAATTTCTGAATGTAGGGTTCCTCGGCGCGTCGCAGCCTTTCGTCGGTCCCACTGAAGATGATACTTCCATCGCGCATCATCATAACCTTGCTATTAGTTAAGCAAAGCCGCTCGCCTTCGCGCTCAAAAACCACCTTTCCTTCATCGTCAACCACCGCGTATTCGGAACATAGATATTCCACATTATTCATCTCGTGAGTCACAAAAATCGAAGATACGTCTTCTAGATCCCGCAGTTTCATCGCCAGTTCGCAGATGGTCCGAGCCGTTGGTGGATCTAGGCCGGCAGTGGGTTCGTCAAACAGCACAATTTTGGGATCACCGATTAGTGCCCGCGCGATTCCGACTCTTCGGCGCATGCCCCCGGAGAGTTCCGCGGGCATTTTGTCGATGGCATCCTCGAGGTTCACGAACCGCAGCATGCGCCGCACCTCGGGTTCAACTTCTTCCTCAGACACACCCTGTTCGTGCAAACGATATGCAACGTTGTGGTAGACAGATAGTGAGTCGAAGAGAGCGCCCTCCTGAAAAACCATCCCGATGTTCTTGCGCACACTCATCATCTGCGTTTCGTTATAATTCGTGATGTCCTCACCATCCACAAAAATGCAGCCGGAGTCAGGTTTCAATAGACCAAGGACGAGTTTGATGATGGTAGACTTCCCGCCACCAGACCCACCGAGAATGATCTTGGTTTCGCCCCTCAGGACCTTAAAGCTCAGGCCTTTGAGAACCGTGCGATCGTCGAAGGAGAGATAGACATCCCGAAACTCAATCGCCGGGGTGATACGGTCCTTATTGTCCATTTCCGCAAATGTCGACTGTGCGGCGTCGTCGCCAGGGTCTACGACGGGGCGTCTTGCTTGTCCTACCACTAGAGACATAACTCCTTAATAGGGCTAAACAGTCGGCATTCCGAGGAAATACTGAATTGCTCGAGCCAGGAAAAAATCCGCGATAATCACGACGATGGAAGCTGTAACCACCGCCGTCGTTGTTGCCCGTCCCACTCCTACCGTGCCTCCGTCCGTACTCAATCCCTTGTAGCAAGCAATCGACCCAATGATCAGGGCGAAGGAAATCGGCTTGATTACCCCGCCAATAATATCATCGGTGGTGATGCCATCACGAACAGAAGTCAAAAATTGGCTCATGGAAAGTCCGAAGAGACTAGTGGCCACCAGACCACCACCCCCAATACCAACCACATCGGCGATAACGGTAAGTAAAGGCAACATAACGACCAGGGCGACTATTCTCGGCGCTACCAGTTTCCGCACTGGATCGGTACCGAGGGCGCGCATCGCGTCTATCTGCTGAGACACCGTCATCGAGCCAAGCTCGGCCGCGATAGCGGAACCCACTCGCCCGGTGACCATCAGAGCGGTAAGGACTGGTCCCAGCTCACGGACAAGGGAGATGGCAACCAGCCGCCCGGTTTGCGACTGCGCGCCGTAGAACTGCAGCGTGGGAAATGTTTGCAGCGTCAAAACGCCGCCAGTAAAAAATCCGGTCAGCAGAACAATCGTCAGGGAGCCGACCCCGACGACGTCCATCTGATCGATCATTTCCTGAATGTATCGCGGACGTTTTATTAACCCGCGGGCGGCGCGAGCCGCCAGCAACGTCGTCTCCTGCAGTTCCAGCAGCGCGCGCGTAGCTAAGTTCATTCTAAGGTGGTATGGGAGCCGGGTCTTAAACCGCGCGTAACCCTTCGGAGCTTCCCGATCACTTTGTCGCGGAAAGGAGACGCGTCGGGCGAGTAATGGGTCAAGATTGCCTTGGGTCTCTTAATACACAGATGCTTAAGACAGAGCAACCTATCATGCGCAAATTGTAAGCGATGCGTCAAGTGATAACCATTGACCCGCGTCGCTAAACGTTGCTTTGTCGGCGGTTAAATAGGAAAAACCGGTCAAGATAAGACTCGACCGGCCAGTTCCGGGCGTAGGTTGTGAGTCGCGCTAAGGGCGAATCCTTTCTTGCTGGCCACCTCTTCTAGGGAAGAGGGGACCTAAGCCATTGCGCCGGTTTGGTTGGCCCCGCTGCCTGTCGACCCTTTCCTGGCGCCGCATTTCCATATTGTCGCGCTGGCGTTCTCTCTTGAGGCTTCGTGCGTTTTGGCGCAACGTTCGCAGCGTGTTCAGTTGCTCGGGAGTCAGCACGCGTCGAATTCTTACCTCACTCAACACCCTCATCCGCATTGCCGCCCCCTGGGCGACTGCAACATCACGTAAACGTTGTTCGACCAAGCTTTCGTCAGGGCTATCGGCGTCCAATGCTTCTTCGAGGGCCCGGTTCGTTTCGCGTAAACGTTGATTGATCGCTGCTCTCTCTGCCTGCAACTGCTCACGAATTGCGCGAACCTGCTCGCGCTGTTCTGGGCTTAGATTCAATTCCCTGACCGGATCATCACCAGGCGGACGTTGTTGAGAGTCCGGTTCTTCATGTTGATAGGCGCCCAATGAATAGGATGGAGCCGCGACGAGCACCGAGGCAGCCGCCACCAACGATAAGATTGCTCTTCTAATCATGTTCATGTTTACCTCAGTTAGAAACTCCTGGATTCACTTCGGTCGAGAACCACTTGGGTTGCTCAAATTTGCAGGTGAGGAAGGGTGGTTTACCGGCGCCGACTTCCATCGCCAGGTAAGCAGGGAAGTCCGGGATGCCCAGCGGGGCAGCGTCGATGGCGCGCCAGTCCACTTCCTGACCCGCGAGACATTCCAATCTAAGAGATCGCATTCTGGTTAACTCCTGAGCAGAATCGATCGGTGGCACCCTCGCATTTATGCCTACTGATTAATCCCGTCCCACAAAAGATCGAGATCCGTATCATCGTGCGGAAATATCAACCTCAAATCGGCAGCCAATTGCTCCCGCTCGGACTTTGTCAGCGGACCACGCTTAACCTGCGGATGGGTCGGAACGCGCGCACTTGACGGGTTGGTGCCTCTTCTTCGAGACTTAACTTGCTGGTCGCTGTCAGCTGCAACAGAAGGCAGAACGGGTAGCTTCTGAGCCTCACGATTCTGAGCCTCACGATCCGGTAGTCCAGATTTCAAAACATCTTCGATCTTCGCCTGCAGCTCCTTCTCTGTGTATCGTTTCTCATCTCCGGCCACGACAAGTGGTGGACTCTGGAAAAGATGGGCGAGCGCGAGTACGAATAGTGCACAAAATAGAACAGAGGCGAAGGCTACCGAGCCCTTCATCCACAAAGGCGAAAGCTCGAAGAACTTTCTGACAGCAGCTATCGCCGAGGGCTTGCCAGGATCAGACGCTCTGTCAGCGGCTCGTGGGGCAGCGACCCAACTAGCCGTAGCAGCGCCCAGCGACTCTTGTCGCCAGGCGACGGCGGAGGATCGAATCTGTTTGAAAGCGCCGAGTTCCGATTCACATTCAGCGCAATTCAGAAGATGCCGTTCAAAATCCTGCGCGGCAAGTTCATCGGTTTCGCCATAGAGAAACGCAATCAGATCGGTTCCACGTTTACAAGTTGGAACATCGGGTATTTTATACATCGAGTTCTGCCACCTCATGCTGCTTCATTACCGAATTTCTGAAGTCGCATCTGCAACTGTCGCATCGCTGTGTACAGACGACTTTTCACCGTGCTCAACGGCAAATCCAGGGCTACAGCTATCTCTCGAAAAGTCAGCTCTTCGAATTCCTTCATCAGTATTACTTGACGTAAATCCAGCGGGAGACTGTTCACCGCGAGTCTAACCGCATCAATGCTTTCTCTTCCCTCAGCCAGTCGAGCCGGAGAAAGCTCCAAAGGGGAAGAGAAGCTTGATGTATGCCTTTCCTCTTCATCTTCAATTGCTGCCTCATTTCTCACCTTCGCCCGGCGTTGACGCGTAATGCACTGGTTTACTGCAATCCTATGCAACCATGAGGAGACCTTCGCGTCTCCGCGAAAACCTCGCAAATTTCGGAAAGCCGCAAGGAAAGTCTCCTGTGTTGCGTCGCGCGCGTCTTCCTCGCGACCAAGCATGCCGTAGGCAAGGGCGAAGATCCTGCGCTCCCAGCGCTGTACTATCTCGCCGAAAGCCTCAGCATCTCCTGTTAGAGCGCGCTTTACGATCTGCTCGTCGCTCGTGACGGTTTCCATCCTGTTTTACTTTTGCCTGATCGCTCATCCCGCTTTCGATTTCCAGGTCGAGCGCGGACTAAGCTATTGCGCTCACCAGTTTAGACGCGGACAGCTGCTCTTAGGCCGACAAATCAACATTGGCTGGGAGGTGGACCAATCCCCGACGTTTACTTTATCGATTCGCTCACCAATTTTATGCCTTCCCCGAGCGATTTGCCCCGCTGGTCCGCGGGCCGTCCTCGGGCCTAGATATGAGTTAAAATCCTACCGACCAGTGAGTTAAACATTCAACATCATTGACATGCATAGTTGGCACGAGGATAATGAAAGGTGCTGGAATCCCGGCACTCGATAACTTTCCTGGAAGTCCCTCGATTCCGCACACTGACTCAATAATAGGCCTGGTTGATGTTTGTGAACCTTGGGCGCATTCGCCTCCTCTACATAGTCCTTGGCGTGCTGTTGTTGGCGGGCCTGTTGCCACTGGCATTTGCAGGAATACTCCTTTCTAGCCGAAGCGCACAGGAATTGCGCTCGGTAGAGGGACGTTATCAGGCCCAGTTGGTTCAAGACAAGGCGCGCCAGATTGAGCTTTATGGACAGCGGTATCGAGACGTCGTCTCAGGCCTGGCAAGGGCCTTCGAAATCTCGGGAGGAATCAGTTCCTTAAATCATCCAGGGTACGATGCGAAGCTGCAGAAGACGTTGCAGGAGGATCCCAACTTAATCGCCCTCGCTATCTGGCCGGTGGAAGGAGAACTTCATAGGGCATTTCAGCCAGACGTCATTAAGCGCGAGGAAGTCGACGAGCGAGTAAGCGAAGTGCTTGCAACAATGAGTGGGAAAGGCCTGGTGGTGAGCCGGCCACAAATCATTCGTTCGGGTCAGGAAATGGCGCTGACTGTCGCGGCACCCGTAATGGGTGACAACGATGTGCTCGCGGCGGTGGTTGCAATCGTTTCATTCCAGGAAGTCTTTAAGGCTGTTCAGCAACTAACTTCCAAGAGTGAGCGGGAATTGCTCGAGGCAGGTTTGCCCGTTGTGTTTGTCGTGGATCAAAACGGACGAGCGGTGGCCCATCCCGAAGCCAGCGTTGCCTTCTCGGCAAAGCCGATGACCGATCTCAAAGTGGTTCAGGATTGGCAGGAATCGGGCGGTCAGGTGCAATCAGCCCTGGCTCCCTTCAGTGCGATGCGGGACGGTCGAAAACTAGAGATGCTCGGATCCTACGCGACTGCAGAGCTAGACAAAGACTCCCTCCGTCTTGGAGTGATCGCTATTCAGGACGAAGCTGCGGCATTGAAATCCGTGACAGGCATGCGCTGGCAAACGCTTTGGATAAGTTTGGTTGCGGGATTACTGACAATTTTCCTTGGGTTCTTCTTTGCCAAGAAATTAACTAACCCGGTTCAAGAGCTGGCGGCCGGCGCGCATCGAATTGCTTCGGGCGACTTTTCTCAGCGCATCGAAATTCGCAGCAAGACAGAACTGGGAGACCTGGGCAGTTCTTTCAATCTCATGACGGACCAGCTTGAACGGTTCATCCAGGATCTGCAGTGCTCCGTTGAAGAGAATAGACAGCTCTTCCTTGGAACGGTTAAGGCCCTGGCTGCGGCAATCGATGGCAAAGATCCTTATACACGTGGTCACTCGGAGAGGGTGTCGAGAGTGTCGATAGCAATCGCCCAGCGGTTAGATCTGCCCGAAGACGAATGCGAGAAGATAAGAGTCAGCGCCTTGCTGCACGATGTGGGCAAGATTGGAATCGACGACAGTATATTGAAAAAGCCCGCTGCGCTGACAGATGAAGAATACGAGATTATGAAGCAGCATCCACAGAAGGGTTACAAGATCCTGTCCCAGATTCCCGCGATTAAAGATTTTCTGCCGGGGATGTATATGCATCACGAGATGATGGACGGCCAAGGTTATCCGCAGGGCCTCAAGGGCGACGAAATTCCGCTGATGGGCCGAATTGTGGCAGTAGCTGATACCTTCGACGCTATGACTACGGATCGGCCCTACCAACGGGCAATGAAGTTCGAAGATGCAGTCGAGCGAATACAGAGTTTTGTTGGTACTCGCTACGATGCCGGCGTAGTCGCCGCCTTTTCAGCAGCGTGCACCGATGGTCAGATTCGACCCGGCTCGGTGCGGCTGAAGAAGCGAACGCCAGCAGAACCACGAGTTGTGGAGGTCCCACTCACAGAGCCAGAGGCCGTGCCCGTTGCTAGTGTTCTGCCGTAGTTTTGTCGGTGTTTCGTGTCCCCGGAGCCAGCCCACAATTCCCTTGGTGTCTAAGCAAGTTGCGACCGACACAGCGATCCGCGAAACAACACCAACCAACACGAAATCTTTCTAGTGCTCTTTTGTGGGATTTTGTGGATCGTGCTTGACGGTGCAGCTGGCTGGTGCGAGAGCTGCACTCTTCAAACTAGGATACATAGAGCAGCCGCGTCCATTTTGTGAGGATGCGGCTGTTGCGTTTATAATCAAAGACTTCAATTACTCTAATTTTCATAAGGATCAGAAGCGGAACAAATTATGGGGCTTTTTTGGAGACGCAAAGGTAAGGATCAGTTTGTAACCTTGGGCCTGAATGAACCGCCGGTTAGCCAGAGTCGTGAAGACGAGCCGATTACCTCACTGAGCGGTTCGGAGCTGATGATTCATAAAGAATCGGAGGGCGCCGTGGTGGAGCAACCGGTATTAGAGCCCGTCACGACTGGGGCCCGACCATCTCCGACCCCCACTCAAATTGCAACTGAATCTCGAGTTCCGGAGTTGCCTGCCACGAACGAAGCCAGACCTGAATCGATCCAGGTTGAGCCGCGGTTGCGCGAAGACCCATTGGCGCAGAAACCAGTTCCCAGTCGTTCGCCGTTTGCTACTTCCATCCTTGGACTACACCTCTCAATGGAGGAACTACAGGCCCAGCAGGCGCTGCTTGAGCAGGAGTTTTCGGCCCGTTTCCGTAGAGCTGTCGCAGCCACGCGTGAGTCCATTTCAGAACGGCTAGACACTGTCTTTCAAGGACTCAAGCAAATCGATGAGAAGTTGCTCGATGAACTCGAAGAAGCGTTGATTGCCGCAGACATCGGTGTGGCAACAACGCACCACATTCTGGAAACAGTCAGACGCGGGATTGCCAGAAAACAGATTAATGATCTCGAGGCGCTGAAACAGACAATTAAGAAGGAGCTCTTAAAAATTCTGCGAGCGTCCGAGAGCCAGGGTGTGGCCTCCGAAACGACACTTCCGACGAACGTGCTTCCCTACGTCATGATGGTTGTGGGAGTAAATGGTGTAGGCAAGACTACCACCATCGGCAAACTGGCGCAGCGAATCAAGGCCGAAGGAAACGACGTGCTCATTTGTGCAGCCGACACTTTCCGTGCGGCTGCTTCGGAGCAACTGGCAATTTGGGCCGAGCGCACGGGAGTCCCCCTGATTCAGCAGAAGCAGGGAACTGACCCGGCTGCAGTGCTCTTTGATTCCCTTAAAGCAGCCAAGTCGCGAGGTTCTGACGTGCTGATAGTTGATACAGCGGGCAGATTACACAATAAATCGAACCTGATGGCTGAGCTGGAAAAGATGAAGAGAGTGGCGGGCAGAGAAGTCGAGGGTGCGCCTCATGAGACCCTGCTGGTCGTGGACGCGGTGACCGGCCAAAATGGGCTGGAGCAGGCGCGTCAGTTTCTTAAGGTTGCGGGTGTTACCGGGATTGTCTTAACCAAACTAGACGGAACGGCAAAAGGGGGAATTGCGGTGGCCATAGCAAACGAACTGAACTTGCCTATCCGTTATGCCGGGATCGGTGAGAAGGTCGATGATCTGGTGGTTTTTGATCCGGAGCTTTACGTGAACGGGCTTTTCGAATAAGAATCGTGCAACCAAGGATAGCGACAGACGGTGGCGCACTTGAGGAATGGAGCGGCATGGATCATCGGATGATGGCCCGTGCCCTTGCCCTCTCCGCAAAAGGAGCCGGCCAGGTAAGTCCTGGGCCTCTCGTCGGCTGCGTGATTACGACCTTGCAAGGTGAAGTAATTGGGGAAGGTTTCTACGTCTACGAAGACGTAAAACACGCGGAGACTCTGGCGCTTGAGCAGGCCGGAGGCACAGCCAGGGGCGCAACTGCATATGTTTCCCTTGAACCTCACGCCCACTTCGGAAAGACACCGCCCTGTACAGATGCTTTAATTGCCTCCGGAATAAAACGCTTGGTCGCGCCCCTCGAAGATCCAAACCCGATGGTCTCCGGCAGAGGCTTTGACCATCTGCGCTCAGCGGGCCTTCAAGTGAGCAGCGGACTGATGGCTCGGGAAGCAAAGAAGTTAAACGAAAAATATTTCCACTTCATGAAGACCGGCAGGCCCTTCCTCCATCTGAAGTTGGCCACATCTATAGATGGCAAGATCGCTACTCGCACCGGCGACTCTCGTTGGATCACCGGTGAGGAATCGCGTGCGCGGGCACACGAGTTGCGGCAGGAGTACGACGTAATCTTAATCGGGGCCGGCACTGCTCTGGCTGACAATCCTTTGTTAACCGATCGCTCTGGCAAGCCGAGGAGGAGGCCGCTCACTCGCGTGGTGCTTGATGAAAGACTGCAAACCAATCCCGAGTCCCGGCTGGTGCAAACCGCAAAGGAGGCGCCGGTTTTGATATTTACCAGTCAGTCAGCTGAAACAAGGAAGGCCGAAGTCCTGCAGATGCGAGGTGTTGAGATTGTGTGGGACAGTTTCAAAGGACGCGATCTCCTGGCCGTCATGGAGGAACTGGGAAAGCGATCTTTTCAGAGTGTACTGATTGAAGGCGGAGCGACTGTCGCTGGAAATCTCATAGACTCAGGATTGGTGGATAAAGTCACTTTCTTTCTGGCACCGGTAATCATTGGAGGTCGTGACGCTCCCAGCGTAATCGGGGGTCATGGCGCAGAAAGGCTGATTGACGCCCTCAACCTTGTCGACGTTGAGATGGTCCAGCGCGGTCGCGATATTGAAGTGACGGCGTATCCGGCGGAGGCAAGGGACACCGAATGAAAGGTAGCCCGACCCTCACGCACCGTCTTTCGAAGCGCCTAGGTCAAAACTTTCTCAACGACAGCCAAATCGTCGATCGCATCATACAGGCGTTAGATCCTAAGTCCAATGAAACAGTTATTGAAATCGGCCCCGGACGCGGAGCTCTCACCGCTCAACTTGTCGAAACCGCGGGAGCGGTGGTGGCAATCGAGTTTGATAGGAACTTGATAGCCGGGCTGTTGGAAAGATTCGGTTCCAGCCGGAACTTCAAACTCGTTCACAGCGACGCACTCAGTACCGATTTCTGCTTCGTGATAAAGCCTGCGAATCAAGCTCGTCTGGTCGCCAACCTTCCTTACAACATCTCTACCGCAATTCTGCAGCGCTTGATCGAGCAGCGAAGTTGTTTGACGGAAATGGTCCTAATGCTGCAACGAGAAGTCGTTGAGCGGATCGCCGCACCTGCGGGTTCAACCGATCGCGGCTATCTCTCGGTTGTTGTAGGGGCTTACTGCGAAACGGAAAAGCTTTTTGATGTAGCCCCAGGCGCATTCCGTCCGATACCGAAGGTGTGGAGCAGCGTAGTTAGACTGAAGGTGCGGCCCCGTATCGCTTTCGCAGTCAAGGATGAGGCTTTGCTTTGGCGGGTGGTCAGCGCCGGATTTGCCCAGAGACGAAAGACGATTCTCAACAACCTCCGCTCGGCCCCGCCCAGGTTGCAGGAACTAATCAAACTGCATGGAGGCGCAAGTATTGTGCTTTGTCAGGCAGAAGTCGATCTTCGCAGACGTGCGGAGACTCTGACGCTCGAAGAATGGGCACGAATAACCCGGTTGTTGGAGTAGCAAGCCGCGCCCAGACGAACCAGGTTGCTGAGAATGTGGTGAGCATGGAAAAAGCGATCCACGAAATCACACGAAATAACTCGAAGTGAAGCATCCGTTCGTGCGGTTTTGTGTGATTTGGTGGATCGTGTTTATTGTCGGTCAGATCATCGATTTTCGACTACGACACGAATCCCATCTTTTGGTCGCAACGACATGGCAGGAAGGATCGACACGGGATGATCAGGCGCGAGGGATAATGTGAATTGTTGGCCGATGGTCGCAAGCACCAGCACGATCTCCATCGTAGCGAATGTATTGCCGATGCAGAACCGCGGCCCGCCGCCGAAAGGGAAGTAAGCGTACTTGGGCAGGCTGCCGGAAAATTCTTCGGTCCAACGCTCCGGGCGGAAGGCTTCGGGCTCAGGGAAAAAACGAGGGTCGCGTTGCGTTGCCCACTGAAACATGAAAATTTGCGTTTTCCGAGGCACTCTAAACCCACCAATCTCACATTCATCAATTGCTTCCCGGCCTAATCCATACGCCGGTGGATAGAGTCGCATCGCTTCCCGGACAATCATGTCTGTGTACTTGAGCCGCGGAAGGTCATCCATTGTTGGCGGTCGTCCGCCCAGCACGTCGTCGAGCTCGGCATGAAATTTTTGTTCGACGAAGCGGTTTTGGGCCAGCAGATACCAGGTCCAGGAAAGAGTCAGCGCGGTGGTTTCATGGCCCGCCAGGAAGATAGTCATCACCTCGTCACGAAGCTGTCTATCAGTCATTTTACTGCCGTCCTCGTCGTGAGCTTGAAGAAGCATGGAGAGAAGATCGCCCTGGTCTAGGCCACTGGCCCGGCGATCAGCGATAATTCGATAAACGATGTCGTCTATTTGCCTTGCCTCTCGATGAAAACGTCGGTGAGCGGCGGTGGGCAGGCGATTATCCAAAATCCACTTAATCGTTGCTTGCGAGGCGAACGGTTTGACGATCTGTGAGAGCACTCGGCCGACTTTGTCGGCGTCCTGTGATACATCCGCGTTGAAAAGTGTCCTGACGACGATCTCCAGCGTGAGACGCATCATGTCGCGATGAATGTCGCGGACCTCGTTGGGGCGCCACGCCGCAATCATGCGGCGGGCGTAATCGACCATCACATCACCGTAGGCACTGATTCGTTGGCGGTGAAACGCGGGTTGGACCAGACGTCTTTGGCGCTTCCACACCTCGCCTTCACTCGTCAAGAGTCCATTGCCCACCAGGCGCTGAAAGAAGTTGGACCGTAACGACATCGACTTGATGAAGTTTTTAGCGTGGGTTGAAACGACATACTCGATATCGTCGGGGTGGTAGAGGAAGTAAGCTGTAACATAGAGAAAGCGGGCGCGAACGACATCGCCGTAGTCACGGCAGCCCTTAATGAATTCCAGGGGGTCGCGATTGAATTCGGGCATAACACCCAGGATTGAGTGACCTTCGGGACCCGGCGGAAGCGGCGCCCGTGCCGGCTGAACGGATTTACGAAGCTCTTTATCGCTTTTCATTCTGGTGGCCATATCTCAATAACCCGAAGGCCGGGAAGTGATGAAACTGCTGCAAACTTATTTCATAAGGTTCGTGTAAATCCCAGGATCGCTGTTCGGAATTACAATCGCGCGGACCGCCTTTTCATAGAACTCGGTCGGTCCGGCTCCGCCGATGATGCCGTAAACATAACCCAACTCCTGAAGTCCCCAGAGGGAAGCGATAAGCAGTGCCGTGCCTACACCCTTTCCTCTCGCTATTTCTGCTACACCGGTGGGCCCAAAGAGATTCTTCCGGGTGCATTCGTAAGCCGCGAACCCGACTATTTGTTTTTCAAGAATCGCGATGTATATCGAGACCGGTTTGTTGGCAAACCCTACTGAGATTTCATCCGCCCAGGCGACTGAGAAATGTTGCTCGACAAAGGACCGTACCAGAGTGATTTCAAACGGCTGCGCCCGGCGAAGAATGATTCCACCCTTGGCCATTCTCTCGATCTGCAACTCCAACGGTGGCAATGTCAGAAGATTTACGAGCATGTCCGGCATGGAAGTCGAGAAATCTAAATCAAACGGAAATGGACAAACAGGTTAGGCTACTTGGATTTCTTGCCATCGAGCAAGTGATGCGAGTGTCTGAGGGGCCACACCAACTCCAGAAGAAGCCAGTTAACCGTTCGACACGGCACCATTTGTCTTCAACACGGTTGCGTGTGCAGGAACCATTTGTGACCCGTTGGCTTCGCCACGGACCACCCAGGAACTGGTCCAAAGTAGCTCCGGCGAACCCGAACCTCATGCCCGGCTGGAGGTTGTCCAAGTGTATTGCACGCTCTTACCCTAATCTGCATGACCAGGTCGCGTTCCACAGCCATTGGGCTCTGCCACTGGTTGACCCTGGTTCGCTCCGCGCTTCTCAGTTGACTAGCATGCCGCTGGTTGTACCAACCGCGGAAGCACCTGCACCTCTGAGCGCGGAAGTCTTCGACTACACCGTGTGCTATACTAGTCTGCTTGGTTGCTCGCGCCCCTGCTTATGTCGAGAGTTACGCGAAGCTTTGGCTTTTCCCCTGAGAGTAGAGTAAACACTAAAAGTGAGTAGCGTCCTAGAGATCATTCCGCTCGGCGGTATCGGCGAGTTTGGTATGAATTGCATGGCTGTGCGGTACGAAGATGAGATGCTCATCCTCGATGCCGGTATGGGCTTTCCCGAAGAGACCGCTTATGGCGTTGACGTTTGCATTCCCGATTTCGATTTCCTTGAGGAGTATCGCGACAATATCACTGCGATAGTGCTCACCCATGGCCACGAAGACCATCTGGGAGCGCTGCCTTACATCCTCAAGAAATTCAACGTTCCCGTCTACTGTTCCCATTTCACGGCTGGCCTGGCGGAAAGCAAACTCGAAGAGCACAACTTAGTGGGCGACACTCTTGTCCATAGGGTAGCGCCGCGGGACGTGGTTGAAATCGGCGTTTTTACTGTCGAGTTCATTCGCGTATCTCATTCGCTGGTCGATTGCTTCTCGCTTGCGATTAAGACTCCGGTTGGCACGATTATTCATACCGGCGACTACAAGGTGGACGAGACGCCGGTGATTGGCGAACCGATTGATCTGCGCTCCTTCCGGCGCTACGGCCAGGAAGGCGTGCTCGCGCTCCTTTCGGATTCAACCAACGCTACCGTACCCGGGCGCACCCCGTCGGAACGGGCGGTGATTCCCGCCTTTGAAGAGATCTTTGCCGAGGCCAAGGGCAGGCTTATCGTCGCCGCTTTTGCCTCCTCGATTCATCGACTGCAGATCGTCCTGGATATCTCGCAACAATTTAACCGAAAGGTTTGCGTGTTGGGCCGGTCGATGTTGAAAAATGTAGAAATCGCGGACCGTTTAGGTTACCTGGATGTCCCCGACGGTTTGCTGGTCTCTTTCAATCAAGCGAAAGAGATGCGCGACCATGAGATCGTGTTTCTCGTCACCGGTTCGCAGGGTGAATCGCGCGCGGCTCTTTCGCAGATGGCGACTCAGAGCTACAAGGGAATGACCATCGAAGAGGGTGACACGGTTGTGCTATCGGCGCGAATCATCCCGGGAAACGAACGGGTGATTTCGCGGATGATTGGCTTCATTTACAAACGTGGTGCGAACATCATTGAAGAGAAGCGGCGTCTGGTTCACGTTAGTGGCCATGCTTCACAGGAAGACATTCGCATCATGACCGAAGCCGTGCGCCCTAAGTTTGTGGTGCCGATTCATGGCGAGTATCGCATGTTGTTTCGCCATAAAGAGTTCGTCAAAAATCACCTCGGATACGCAGAAGAGAATATTATCCTCATCGAGAACGGTGACGTGCTGGAACTTGATGGCGAACGAGCTGCCGTCGTCAACAAGCGGGAGATTGGCCGCACCTTCATCGATGATTCTGGGTTTGAAGAGATTGAGAGCGAGACCGTCCGCCAGCGCAAGCAGATGGCCTACGATGGCATGATTACGCTCATCGTCACCCTCAATGCGGACACCGGTGCGCTGCATGGTGACCCGGAAATTGTCACGCACGGCGTGCGCGGATTTGATTCCTCGAATGGCAACCTGAAAGACGCTCAACGAATTGTTGCGGCTGCGATCGCCGGCGCCTCACGCCAGACACTATCGGACGCGACTCTTCTTAAGGAACACATCCGCGTTGAATTGAAGCGATTCATCCAGAAGCTAACAGGGGCGCGGCCGGTGATCATGCCGGTGGTCCTGCAGGTTTAGTCCGCACGCCCGGTCGCCGCTTTCCAACCTGCCAAGTTAAGACCGTAAAAAGTCGTAGGTACATAACCGATTTCTGATCGTGGGACGAAAGCGGCGACAAGGCGCCGCATTCAAAGTTGCACGCGAACTCCAGTGAGCTACTGGCAGGATAAAGTCGTGATGGTCACCGGGGCCTCGTCTGGCATCGGACGGGGAGTAGCGGTTGAACTCGCCCGACGTGGGGCTCGACTGGGTTTGGTTGCGCGACGTAGGGAGACGCTGTTGGAGATTGCAGCGGAGATTGAATCCTTCGGTGGCCTAGCGGTCGCTTTGCCCGGTGACGTACGGGATGCGAATGCTGTTGAAGCAGCTGCGGATCGCTTTCGCGAAAGGTTTGGGGTTATCGATGTCCTCATAGCAAACGCGGGAATCGGCTCGACGAACGATGCCGCGGAGCTGCGAGCCGGCGAAGTAGCAGGTGTGATCAATGTAAATCTGATTGGAGCGGCGAACAGCGTGGCCGCTGTTATTCCCGATATGGTGGCGAAGGGCCACGGGCAATTGGTAGTGATTTCGAGTCTGGCAGCTTATCGGGGCCTGCCCAAGTCAGCGGCCTACTGCGCCAGCAAGGCCGCCGTGTCCGCGTTTTTTGAAAGTTTGAGGCTGGACTTACAGCCGCGCGGAATTGATGTGACGATAATTCATCCTGGCTTTATCAAGACTCCTCTTACCGCCGGTCGTCACGCTCAGATGCCCTTTCTAATGGAGCTCGATGTGGCCGTGGGGAAGATCCTGCGAGCAATTGAGAAAAAAAAGAAATCGTATGCATTTCCGTGGCAGCTCGCAAGTGTTGTGCGCGCCGGAATGATCATGCCGACTTCACTGTATGATTGGATCTCAAGAAGAAATTCTTTTCGGGAATAAAACGAACTTGGAACGTTGTACTTGGAACTTTGTTCTTCTGAAATAAAAGATGCTTTTCGCGTCATGCAACTCTAGGGACAAAGCACAAAGCTCAAAAAAAAACTAACCCCGGAATCTGAAGACTTCATGACATTATTTCAAGCTATCCTTCTTGGTATTGTCCAGGGTTTAACCGAATTCATTCCTGTCAGCTCCACGGCCCATTTAGTTTTTGCGGCGCGCGCGGTCGGGCTTTTTGAAGGTATCGAGGAGATGCTCAAAGCGGAGCAAACTACCGCTGCGATCGCGGTGATTCAGCTGGGAACGCTGTTGGCCGTACTTGTCTATTTTGCCCGAGACATCGTTAACATCTCACGCGCTTTCGTTGTCGATCATCTGGCCCTCTTGCGAAGTCCAACA
Source organism: Pyrinomonadaceae bacterium (assembly GCA_013812905.1). Taxonomy (GTDB): domain Bacteria; phylum Acidobacteriota; class Blastocatellia; order Pyrinomonadales; family Pyrinomonadaceae; genus PSRF01. The sequence goes on along the minus strand of JACCSP010000087.1, from coordinate 24,012 downwards.
ATGCGAAACCTGGCTGGTGATCAGGCAATTGATTCGAAACGCCCGACCTCCAGACTGTCGCAAGATGCCTGGCTGGGCTGGCTGGTAATGATTGGTTCAATTCCGGTGGGCATTGTGGGTCTGGTCTTTAAGAAACAAATTGAGGGTACTTTTACGAAGAATCTCTGGTTGATTGCGACGATGATGATTGTGGTCGCAATCCTGTTAGGGATCGCCGAATTGGTTGGCAAACGAAACCGGTCGATGGAGGATCTTACAATTTGGGATGCACTCTCGGTCGGCTTAGCACAGGTGTTGGCGCTCATTCCAGGCTCAAGCAGATCGGGATCGACGATGATGGGCGGTTTGTTCGCGGGGCAAACGCGTGAGACAGCGGCAAGGTTCTCCTTTCTGCTCTCTATCCCGGCGATCGCCGCCAGCGGACTGCTGGAACTAAACGAAGCGCTGATCAAACTGCCAACAGGAACTTATGGGTCGCTGGCTGTCGCGACCGTCGTGTCGGGTTTGGTCGGTTATGCGTCGATCTGGTTCTTGCTCCGGTTCCTGCGCACTCATTCCACGGGTATCTTCATTGGATATCGCTTGATTGTGGGCGTCTTTATCCTGCTGGCGCTCGCTGGTGGCTACATTACTGCAGGCGTCAGCTGAGCACCTCCGCCTTGCAACCAATCTTTTGCCTGCCGAGTGGCGTTGAGAACTATTCATGGACTTTCAGCACCTACCTCCTCGATTCTGTGGTTGAATGCCTGCCAATATCGAGTTTCCCTGATGTCATACTGCATTTCACTGATTCTGGAAACCTTCGTCGCCGATTTCAGAAATGTGCAGATTTAACGTCCTCCTTAACGGTCGGGCTGTTGCCGTAAAAGTCGGCTGTTGCCCTAGCTGCTCCATGGCGAAAAAAGTGACCATAACCTGGTAGATTCGGGTACACTGGCTTCGGCCTTGCTCCCCATGCCTGGCCTGAATCTTCGGGCCTGTAGAATCAATTACCAATGGATCAAGGGCGGTGAGTTTGAATGAATACGAAAGACCCCCGAGGGGAGACGAGTCCATCTCAACGGCCCCGCAGTCCCCGAGTTCCTGTCGAATTTGCTCTCGAAGTCGAAGGAAGCACGCCCGCCGGCAAGAGTTTCCACGTAAAAGCGCAAGCCATTAAGATCAGTCGTGCCGGAGCCACGATCATTCTCGACGAAGAAGTCGTTGTAGGATCTGTCGTCACCCTAACGCCTCCATTTGGGCGAAAGCTTGAGGCGCAGGTTAATGGTGCCTGGACGGACGAAATGGACAAGAGTCGGCGGATCGGTGTTAAGCTACTCGACACAGATGGTTGGTTTGCCGAGTAAACTGAAAACTAATAGCGACTGATGGCCGACTATTGACTGCCAAACGCCGGATCTTGGTCTTGCAAGATACAAACCGTGCCGCCTCCCTCGCCCCGTTTTAGACATCTCCAAATATAGCCTCCCTCGTGATTCAACCCCGATGTGGTGATGAACGTTCGGCCCGGGCTTTCCTCCAACGCTCCTACGATCAGCTTCCCGACCCTTACCGGATGCTCGGGACGACAGAAGCTGTGGCATGTCTGCAGCAAAAGTCGATCAGACTGAAGCGGCTCTTATCTGCGGTGCTTACCAATGCGGACGGCACCTGTACCGTGGTGCCGCAGGATATCTGATCACCACCTGTCTGGCGAAAAAGAGAGCGTTCCACCTGGATACACGCTGCTCAATCTTAATAAGCGGGAACTGTCTGCATCCAGCAGTCGCAACCCTCGTCCCGTGTTTCTGACTCATAACTTGCGAATCAAGTCCGAACCGCGTCTAATTAGAGCGAATCATCTCGAAACGCATATTAGCGGGGCCGCGGGGCGCGCGCTGGAGACAATTTGGTGCAATTCGGCGGATAAAGAACAAAGGGGCGATGGCCAACGGCCCAAGAATAGAATGTACGATATAGCAACAGGTGCCGATGACGCCTTTCAGCAATTGTCGGTGCAAGAGGCGCGCCTTGCGCTAGGTTAATGTTTGCGAGCAGCCAGAGTGTTCGCATTCAAGCATAAGCAAGGGCACGGCATGCCGTACCTTGCAATTGAGCGAGTGCATGCAGGAGATAACACGAAAAAGAGCTTTTGCGATTGGGCTGCGGGCGCGGTTTCCTCTGATTGCACGCACCGTGGCGATTTTCATACTCACGGTGGGGATCGCATTCATCGCCATTTCCTATTACCGTCTCCGCAACAACAAGCCTTTTCGCCTAAAGTCAGAGACTCCAGAGCTGTCAAAAGAGATCACCGGCATTATTGAGGGCTATGAACAACGCGTCACCAAAGGCGATCGATTGTACCTGCTGCTCAAGGCTTCGCGTGACATTACTTACTCTGACGGCCACCATGAACTTGAAACAGTAAGCCTGTCGGTTTATCCCCCCGAAGGCGATAAGCCCGATCAGATTTCCGCTAGCAGGGCTATCTACGATCAGAAAAATTCAGTGATCACTTTCCTCGGCAGCGTGAAAATTGAGACTAAAGACGCGCTGAAGGTAAATACCGAATCGCTCTCATACAACCAGGCCACCGAAATCGCACAGACTGACGTCCCCGTGACGTTCACACGCGAGAATGTTTCAGGGAGATCAACAGGCGCTGTCGTCGAGACGAAAAATAAGAAGCTTGAACTAAAGAAAGGCGTTGAAATAACGGTGGCACCACAGGCAGTGAAAGACCCTTATGCCAAAACTGCTTCGTCGCGCTCCCGCCCGGTAACAATTCGTTCGGCTCATGCCACCTTCGAGCAGGCCGCGATGAAGCTGTCCTTTTTCGGAGGCGTGACAGCTGAGCAGGATCGCGACGTCATGAGTGGCGATAACCTCTTTGCCACGTTGAATGAGCAGAAGCGCCTTCAGAAAGTTGAGCTACGAGGCAACTCATATCTGCGATCGACGGAAGAAGGGCGCGCGGCGGAAGTGAATTCTGTAGACATGGATTTCTTTCTCGACAAAGATCAGCGCTTGGAACGCGCCCTCGCTTTGAGGGAGGCTAGAGCCAAGAGTCTTAGTGCTGATGCCGAAATGCAAGCGACCGCGGCCAAGCTGATCGAAGTTACTTTCCAGGCTCAGGGTGAACGCAGTTTGCTGCGAGAGATGCGCACGGAAGGCCGATCGGTGATCAATCTCGCAGCCCCTAAGTCGAGAGCAAACGATCCTCGCTCGGCAAATAAACGGCTCAGCGCCGATTCCGTTAAACTTTTTTGGCGGGTGACCGGCCGCGACCTGGAGAAAGCCGAAGCGCTCGGCAATGCAGAGTTGTTCGTGGATCCCGCAGTGAAATCTGCCAACTCAGACCGCAAAACCCTCACCGCCCCTCGTTTCGATTGCGACTTCTTCGAAATCGGGAACTTGGCGCGGACATTTACGGCAACAGGAGGCGCAAAGGCGGTAGTCGAGCCGACGCAGCCCGGCGAGAAAAAAGGCACGCGCACACTTACCTCGCAGAAAATCACCGCCGTTTTTGCCAGGGAGACTCAGAATGTTGACCGTCTGGATGCGGTGGGAAACGCAAAGTTTAACGAGAACGATCGCAATGGAGTTGCCTCAAGCATCTCTTACGCCGCTTCCGAGGAAGTCATCCGCATGCGAGGGGGCGAGCCAACCGTTTGGGATTCTCGCGCGCGCACTAAAGCCATCGAACTGGATTCAAACCTCCGGGATGAGATTTCCTACGGTCGCGGAAAGACCGCCACAACCTACTACAGCCAGGAGCAAACCAACGGCGCTACTCCCTTCTCCAAAGTTAAGAGTCCCGTGTATGTTGTCGGCGATCGCGGCGAATTTCACCACCCGGTCGGCGTCGCGATCTATACCGGCAACGCTCGCGCTTGGCAGGATGATAATTTCGTCCGGGCTGACAAACTGACGATATATGTCAACGATAAGAAAATGGAGGCGATTGGCCGCGTACAGAGTGCGCTCTATAACGCCCGGCGCCGAGTTGAAGGCGCGAGCAGCACTGTGCCAGTCTTCGCTTCAGCCGAGTCAATGTCGTATTCGGACCCCAACCGGCTGCTGCACTACGAGACCAACGTCGATATCCGTACTACTACAGATCGCGTGACGAGCGGCGTCGCGGATGTGTATCTCGCCAGGGAGACGAGCGAAGTGGAAAAGACTATTGCCCAAAGAAACGTTGTGCTAACACAACCAAACAGAAAGGGCAGTGGAGACTGGATGCAGTATACGACGGCCGACGAAGTCGCCGTGCTGAAAGGAAACCCAGCGCGAGTCGAAGACTCGGAGACAGGTAGTACCGAAGGTGGTCGTTTGACCGTCTATGTGAGGGACGCTAGGGTGATCGCGGACGATATCAGGGGACCACAGTCGCCGGGACGCGTGCGTTCAACCCACAAGGTGACTAAGAAGCAGTAAGTCGCCTGGAAAGCCGGCAACAAAATGGCCACTCAGACAGATGACGTGGAAATCGCGATATCTACCAAGGAGCCATCAAGTCTTGGGGGAATTGGCGCGACTCCGGGGCTTCCGCCCGAGACACCTTCTGCTTCCGCTCTGGGAACGCTTCATCTTGAAAAGAGCTACGGGAAACGTCGGGTGGTCGATAACGTCAGTCTTCATGTGGAGAAGGGGGAGGTTGTTGGATTGCTAGGTGCCAATGGCGCTGGGAAGACTACCACCTTTTACATGATTGTAGGCCTCGAGCAGCCCAACCGTGGCACCGTACGCTTAGGTGAACGTGATATTACTGGGCTACCCATGTACCTTCGAGCGCGGTTGGGTCTCGGTTATCTTCCACAGGAGCCATCCATTTTTCGCAAGATGACGGCCGCGCAGAATATTCTCGCGGTACTCGAAACAATGGGAATGCGCCGGCGCGAGCGTCTTACCAGACTGGAAGAGCTGTTGGAAGAATTTGGAATCGCCCAAGTGCGCAACACGCGTGGTGATGCTTTGTCTGGTGGCGAAAGAAGACGAACGGAAATAGCTCGGGCGCTTGCAACAGACCCGCAATACATTCTCCTCGATGAGCCTTTTGCTGGAATCGACCCCAAGGCTGTGGATGACATTCAGAATGTCATACTGTACCTACGCCAGCGGGGCATCGGAATTCTGGTTACCGATCACAATGTTCGCGAAACGCTGGGCGTTACGGATCGCGCCTACATAATGGCTGAAGGTCGCATATTCCGCTCGGGCGCGCCGAGAGACTTGACAGAAGACGCCGAGGTTCGAAAACTTTACCTCGGCGAAAAATTCCGGATGTGAAACTGTCGCGCAAACCACCAGATAATCGGTTATAATCCCCCAGGCGTTCAGGCGCAAAGACAATATCACAATAGCCTTTTTCCTAAGGAATGTCCCTTAAGCTCACTACCAGCCTCTCTCAACGTCTCGTGCTGACACCGCAGTTGCGGCAGCGCATCGAGATGTTGCAGATGACCACGCTCGAGCTCACCGATTTGATTCAGCAGCAGCTGCTGGAGAACCCGGTGCTCGAAGAAGTTGCGACCCAGGAGGAAGCCCAAGAGTTGGCGGAGAAGATTCTGGACCACCTTACCAGTGCGGACCCGGGATCAGCGCCGGAGGTGCCTGTGGAAGCGGTGGAGGCGGACCTTGGCAGCCCTAGTTCCAATGGCGCTGGGGATCTGGAAGTTGCCACCGCTTACTCGGAAGTTGACTCTGAAGGGAACGAGCTTGCAGGTCAGGGAGACCTGAGTGAGGACTCGATTGGCGACGAGATCGTTGGCGAGGATGCGTCGCGTGATGCTTTTGAAGAGATCGATTTTGGCCGAGAGTTCCAGGACTATCTCGATCCTGGATACAAAACCCAGGAGGTGGAGTACAAAGAAGATGCGCCGACATTTGAACAATTTCTAACCAGACCACCGTCGCTCGCCGATCATCTCGAGTGGCAGCTACACATGAGTCCCATCGAAGGCGATGGTTGTAACGCGGCAATTTTCGTTATTGGTAACCTGGATGCCGAAGGCAGACTCAGCGCCACCAACGAAGAGGTCGCGACGATGGGCGGGTGGCCTGAGGAGACTGTCGAAAAAGCCCGCCAGGCGGTTATGCGCATGGATCCGGTGGGGTGTGGAGCACGCGACGTCCGTGAATGCTTGCTTGTACAGCTTGAGGTTCGCGGTGAAAGCGAACGTTTGGCCGCCAGACTAATAAGTGATCATCTTCCCGAATTGCAACAGCACAAGTTGCCAAATCTTTCCAAGCAGCTGGGAATTGAAATCGACACGCTACTTGCTGAATTGCAGTTTATTCGAACCCTTGAACCCTACCCGGGTCGCCGCTACTCAGCTGAAGAGCCTATCCTGATCTCTCCGGAAATATATATCGAAAAGCTTGACGAAGGCGACGACGAATACGTGATCTATTTTGCTGACGACGGTAGTCCGCGCCTGAGGATCAGCCCGCAGTACCAGCAGATGCTCATGCAGCCAGGAGTGACTAACGAGACCAAAAGCTTTATCAGAGAGAAGGTGCGCTCAGCTGTCGACCTGTTACGCAACATCGAGCACCGACGGCAGACAATTTACAAGGTAGTGGAATCGATTGTTCATCGCCAGCAGGCGTTTTTGGATAGGGGTGTGCAGTTTATCAAGCCGATGATGTTGAAGGATATTGCCGAAGATATCGGCATGCATCTTTCGACCGTGTCTCGCGTAGTGAACCGAAAGTATGCTCATACGCCTCAAGGCGTAATCGAGCTGCGCCGCTTTTTCACTGAAGGAATGATGAACGAAGACGGCGAAGAGATCTCCACTCGAATAATCAAATTAAAGATTAAGAAGCTTATTGAAGAAGAAGACTCACATAATCCCATCACTGATGATCAGGTAGTAAAGATCCTGGCAAAAGATGGCATAAAGTTGTCGCGCCGCACGGTCGCCAAATACCGCGATCAGATGCACATTCCGGGCTCGCGCGAGCGTCGCGCTGTGGTTTAGTGGCCCAGCAAACGGCTGAAGTTTCAGTTTCGTTGAGACCAGCCCTAGTGTCAGACAAGCCTTGAGTCTAACAGCCACTACTATATGTGAAGCATCGAGGATGGAACCGGAGTTATGAGATTTGAGTACACGGGCCGCCACGTCGAGGTTACCAGCGGCCTACGGAAGCACGTGGAGAGCCATTTTAAAAAGTTGGCGCATATTTTCAACGATACAACAGCATCGACGCACGTGATTATTGAGGTAGAGAAAACTCGTCACATCGCCGAAGTGATAGTTCACTGGCGCGATCACACCTTGACAGCCAAGCACACTAATGCCGACATGTACATGGCCCTAACCCGCGCCATTGCAAAGATCGAGAAGCAAGGTCTCAAGCTTAAGAAGAAAATCATTGACCGCAAACAAGCGAGGAGGCCTACTGCAGCGGTGGCGCCCCAGCCAGATGGGCAACTCGAAGCCACCCCAACGCCCCCAAGGATCATCGCGGCGCGGCGTTACTCAGTCAAGCCCATGACGGCCGAAGAGGCAGCGCTGCGGCTCTCCTCTGAAACCAACCAGTTTGTGGTCTTTCGTGATGCAGACACCGATCGACTGGGAGTGCTCTACAAACGCAAGGATGGAAACTTCGGACTAATTGAACCCTAGCCTTCCAACTGTAGTCCGGTTGCCATGACCCGTTGCGAAATACGTTCCATCGCGTCGCGCAGCGGCTCGCGACGCTGGAGAACTTTCGCTGTTGAAAACCAGAATATTTCTGACCTGCGAATCCCCGCCTGCACCTGCCCCTTAGTCTGCCGCAAACGAGAACTCATTTCGTAGTAAACTGGCTCCAGAGTCACCATCTAGGTTTACCAGGCATATGGTTCGAAAAAAAAGTACACCTGTGTCGCAGAGCAGCCAAGGTACGCCCAATATCGTTATCATCACCGGGCTGAGCGGTTCGGGGATGTCTGCTGCCACAAATGCTTTCGAAGACTTGGGGTTTTTCTGCGTCGATAATCTACCGATCACGATGCTGCAAACGTTCGCCCGTTTGGTCACAGGGAGCGAAGATGGAAAGGGTATTAGTCGGGCCGCGTTGGTCATTGATATTCGCGAAGGTTCATTCCTGGCCGGCTTCGAAAAGCAACTTTCCGCCTTGCGCGCTACAGGTCTCGCGGTCTACGTTCTTTTTCTAGAGGCGTCTGACGAGATCCTGCAGCACCGCTTCAGCGAGACTCGTAGACCTCACCCTGCGGACAGTGGCCCAGGTTTACTGCGAGCTATACGTGCCGAGAGAACCGCTATGTCGCGGATACGCTCCGTCGCCGACAATATAATCGACACCTCCGAACATACAGTTCATACGCTCCGCAACCTGCTTCTCGAGCGGTTTAGTCCCGACGGCAAGGGTGGCTCGATGCGGGTGGAGGTTTTAAGTTTTGGTCACAAATACGGTAACCCTGGAAATTTGGAACTGCTCTTTGACGTCCGACATCTGCCGAATCCCCACTTTGTGCCGGACCTTAAGCGTCTGTCGGGCCACGATCGCCGCGTGGTCAAATATCTGCGATCGCAACCAGAGGTCGAGGAGACTCTGCGTCGCTTCAGCGATTTGCTCGATTATCTGTTGCCGCTTTACAAGCGTGAGGGCAAGTCATATGTGACGGTTGGAATCGGCTGCACTGGTGGGCGTCATCGTTCGGTCATGGTCGCCAACGAACTCGCGGCGAAACTGAGGCGAGCAGGCTTTGATGCGCATGCCATTCACCGCGACATTAAACTAGCCAGCCGCCGCAGGTGAAAAACAAGGCCCGGGCACGGACCTAAGCTCGGTTCGGCCTAATGACGAGGAGAAAATACTTGAGCACCAATCCCGAACAAAGAGCTGTCCGTGACGATCAACGAGTAGTTGCGGGTGTGATCGTTACCCACGGCCATCTGGCAGGTGAACTGCTGGCGGCCGCGGAAATGATTATCGGCCCTATCTCCCATATCACCGCTGTTTCCATCGGGTGGCATGACGACGTGGATGCCGCGCGCGACGAAGTGCAGCGCGCCATCACCAGAGTTTCACAGGGTGCCGGAGTGTTATTGATGACCGACATGTTTGGCGGCACCCCGACAAACATCGCTTCGATGTTCCTCGACGATGGCAAAGTGGAAGTAATCACCGGGATAAACCTGCCAATGGTTATCAAACTCGGAAGCCAATCAGGGCAAGGATCGCTGAATGAGATTGCGCGGCGCGTTTGCGATCTCGGACGCCAGGGTATTTATGTCGCGGGGGACCTTCTCACCCCTCAGAAGAGCGGAAACGATTAAATGGTCGAACGTACGTTCACCGTAACCGGGCAGCTCGGTCTGCACGCCCGAGCGGCGGCAAAGTTGGTAAGGGTGGCCAGCTGTTTTGAAAGTAGCTTGCGGCTGGAACGTCAGGAAGGGGGCCGCAGCGCCGATGCAAAGTCAATTCTGAGCGTCCTGATGTTGGCGGCGAGTCGCGGGACTGAGTTGCGGGCCATCGCTGAGGGCCCTGACGAAGAAAAAGCGCTAGTCGAGCTGGGCCATCTCTTCGCTAGCGGGTTCGGAGAGCCTTCTCTTGTAGCGCGCCCCGCGCGGACTGAGCGTTCAGAGATCCGTTGGAAGGGTCTGGGAGTCTCTGAGGGGATTGCCATAGGCCGAGTGCTGCGGATGCACAGCGGCACGAAATACGTTTATCGTTCCCGCCTCGACGCGGCGGAAGTAGATGGTGAACTGCGGCGTTTTCGAGCGGCTCTCCTTCTGGCCCGGCGTCAATTGACGGCCGTCAGAGAGCGAGCCGCAAAGGATCTGGGCCAAGACCACGCTTACGTTTTTGACGCGCACCTGCTGTTAGTTGAAGACGAAAAGCTGCTTGGCGATGTCGAGAAACAGATATCGCAGGAGCACGCCAATGCTGAGTGGGCTGTAAGAGTGGTGGGCGATCACCTCATTACTATGTATTCGCAGATTGAGGACAACTATCTGCGCGAACGCGAGTCTGACATCGAAGATGTTGTCCAGCGTTTGCTCGTGGCGCTAAGTGGCGAACAAAGGCCGCGGCGCAAGCTTTCACAAGACGCAGTGATTGTATCGCAAGATCTTCTTCCTTCCGCGGTGGCTGAGCTGGACTTTGACTACGCCCGGGCAATTGCCACAGACAGCGGCGGATGGACCTCCCACACCGCCATAATTGCGCGAGGCCTCGGCATCCCCGCCGTCGTGGGCTTACGAGATTTCTTCCGCCGCGCCCGCACCGGGGATCAGATCATTGTAGATTCATTGGGTGGAGAAGTGATTCTTCATCCTTTGCCAACAACCCTGGAGGGATATCTGTCGGAAGTTGGTAAACAAGCCACTAGTCCTTCGGTTGAGACGCCGCCGGCAGAAGACGGCCCTCTGCTAACCTTGGATGGCCTGGAGATTCGAATGCGCGCTAATGTGGAAGTGCCTGCCGAATTTGCCGGTGTGCGCAAATATGGCGCACGAGGGATCGGGCTGTATCGTTCCGAGTTTTTACTCTCCCGCGGGGGGGTCATGGTCTCGGAAGACGATCAGTACGCTGCGTATGCCGAGATTGCCAGACTCGCAGGCGATGATGGTGCGATTGTTCGTCTTTTTGACCTCGGTGGCGAGTATGCGGGCGACCTCATGGCCGAGCCGGAACGAAACCCGGCGCTGGGTTTGCGTGCGATACGCTTCGGTTTGTTCCACAAAGAGATCATGCGCACCCAGGTGCGAGCTATCCTTCGGGCCGCGGCGGAGGGCCGTCTGGACATTGTGCTGCCAATGGTGGCGGACGTCGGTGATGTTAGAAGCGCAAGGGCGATAATTGAGGAAGAAAAGTCCAGGCTTGGAAAACACGGTCTGCGGCACGGCCAGGTTCGAATCGGTGCAATGATCGAGGTCCCTTCGGCTGTTTTGACTGCTGATAGAATCGCTGGCAGCGTGGATTTTTTCGAACTGGGCACAAACGATCTTGTGCAATACACGCTTGCAGTCGATCGTAGTAGCGATCACGTTGCTGGTTGGTTTCGGACCCTGCACCCCGCTGTATTGAGCAGCATCTACCAAACCCTGAAGGCGGCGAAGCAGGCAGGTATTCCAGCGATCGTTTGTGGAGAGATGGCGTCGACTCCAGCGTATGCCGCTTTGCTCATAGGGTTGGGCGCAGTCGACTTGAGTATGACACCGGCTTCCATCCCTCGTGTGCGCCGCTCGCTTGCCCGTATTAATTCCCGAGACGCCAAAGCGATTGCCAGCGAGTGCCTGGCCTGTGCGACGGCTGACGAAGTAGAACATCTTGTGCGAGAACGTTTTCGAGCCCGTTGGGCGCAGATCTTTCCGCCCGATAGCATGCCGCAACCTCGGGATGACAAGTGAAGTGTTCCCGAGATTGAGATCTTGAAACGCAGCCACGACAAAGGTTCCAACATTCGGGACAGATCTAAACGAGCCAAATGAGGAAGCCACCGTTGAGTCTGGTTCATATCTTAATTGGCAAATCGATCGTCGAAACGCTGCTGGTTTCTGGTCTCGCTGTCTTCTTCTATCTAGATGCCTTTCCTCGTTTTCACGGGTGGGGAGAAGCGACGCCTAACGCGATCTCGGGATGGGTTGTTAACAATCGCACACCTTGGCATCGAGTCGAAGTTCAGCTTTTCGTGGATGATAAGTTTGCCGGTCGCGCGGTGGCGAACCAGTCTCGCACTGATGTCTCTGCCGCAGGGTGGTCAGAAGACGAGTGGCATGGATACAGCATCCCAATCACCTCCGTGCAAGCTGGTCCGCACGAAGCTCGTGTTTATGCGTTACACGATAGCGCGCAAGGTGCCCGGAAGACCCTGCAACTGGTCGGCGAGCCTATCCGTTTCGTGGTTCCTCCGGATGCCACGCGCGAACCGTCAAAGTCCCTACCGAGGGAAACCAGCTCAACTTACCGGGTAAAGAATATTGACTAAAAATCAGAATTCTGACTGCGTGTTCCCAGGAATCGCAGAGCGAGGGTTGGCCCTCTGGGAAGTGGCTGCGGTGATCTCGTCCTGCCTGGTGGTGGAGTGGGCTTTGTTTCCCTTTGCCGGCGGAAGGAGAATAGTAATTGCAATCCCTGTCCTGCTTGCTGTGGCATTCATGATGCTTTCACACTATTACCACGGTGAGAGCTTTCAGGCAATCGGCTTTCGTTTGGACAATCTTTTTGTCGCATGCCGCATTGTGCTTTTGCCGACTCTAGCCGCGATTGCAGTAATTCTTCTTGTTGGGTGGTGGTTGAGCGGCTCCGAGTTCAACGCGCGGACATTAAGACCTCGGTTCTTGCTGTTGCCTTTCTGGGCGCTATTCCAACAATACGCTCTCCAGGGGTTTATTAATCGCCGGCTCCAGATGGGTCTAGGAGAAGGTCTCAAAAGTACGCTGCTGGTCGGCTTGCTCTTTGGTCTAGTGCATCTGCCCAACCCTCTGCTGAGCCTCGTTACATTTTTGGGGGGACTTATCTGGGCCGATGCTTATCAGCGCGCACCAAACCTTTTCGCTTTAGCCGCTTCCCATACAATTGCCTCGCTGGCTTTGGCGCTCGCGCTTCCATCAAGTTCAATCAATAGTCTACGGGTGGGGTTCAAGTATTTTGGTTAGGCCGTCCGGCCCCGTTCTGCTCAGCAAAAGAGAGCTGACCAAACGTGATGCTACGCCTAGATGAAGTCATCAGTACCACCACGCGGGTGGGTCGTTGGTGGAAGGATAGTGTCCTTACCCAATCGCTACCGCGCGGTGGTCTGACCTTGTGGGACCGCAGCTTGACTGATTGGTAACCGAGCCCACCCGGTACCGCGAGGTGGTAGTGACCTCACGAGTCCACGGCTTGAGTAATTGGTAGCTAGAGCCCAAGCCTTTATCGCGATGGTACTGAAATCTTGTGCTAGATGAGTAACCGCAAGCCCCGGGGTTAAAAACACGCACTGTCCGTGCTATACCTGTTGAACACAGGTTTGTTATACTTTGTCAGCCTTGCATGAGAACAGGTCGGGCGGTCGCTGCTGGCGTTTCTCGGGTTTGATTTCAGATTTGGGATAACCGCCAGGAGAGGAAAGTCCGAACACTAAAGGGCAGCGAGCCCGCTAACGGCGGGGCGTTCCAAGTCAATCTCAGATTGAAATTTCAGGTCTGAGATTTTGGAGCGACGACAAGTGCAACAGAGAACAGACCAGCCTGCTTGCAAGCCACCGGTGGACACCGCTTCGGCGGTGTGGAGGCCGCAAAGCTGAGGCAGGTGATGGGTGAAACGGCGCGGTCCGCAAGGGCTTAATGTAAGAGCGCACCGGCGCGCGTGGTGACATGCGCGGCTAGGCAAACTCCTCGCAGTGCAAGACCAAATAGGGAGGCGTCAAAAAGGGCTGCCCGCCCGAAGCAGTAAAGCTGCTACGACCTCCGGGTAGGTCGCTCGATCCGGCTGGCAACAGTTGGACTAGATGAATGATCGCTACTCCGATCTCAGCTGAGATCGGAGTACAGAATTCGGCTTACAGACCTGTTCTTATGCATGGGCTTAAAGAGCGTTCCAACACTCCCACATTGTGATTTTAACCTGAAGGAGAGGCCGAGATGGCAAATCGGAAGGGCGTCTTCATTGGCGCATACGTACCCAATCACCTCAAGGAGTCGCTCAGACGGCGTGCCGCCGCCGAGCATCGCACTCTCTCTCAAGAGATCACGCGCATCCTGGAAGAAGCCGTGCACGGACGGGGCTTACCGGCGGGAAGTGTGGACCGGAGAAATAAAGAGACTACACCACGGCGGCGTGCAACGGATCCCGCCCCGAGGCGCCGTGCTATTGATGTGGCCTACGTGCCGACCAAGGCTAGCGATGAGAATAGCTAAAAGTCGTCCCCGACGACTTTCGCCCAGAATCACGGGGTTTTCGAAACCTGATATGAACAACTTCTCACCGAAGCTTACGCTTGCACTCCAGAAGAAGTGTTAAAGTATTTGATCATCGGCGCACTGCTCGCCTTAGTTTTTCCGCTTATCTACTCGCGTCTGCGACCGTACCTTGACTTGCTGCGGAAAGTTTCATCCGCATTCAAAGGGACGTTAGACGCGACTTCTTCTCCCAACCCGCGCGGCGGCTCAACCAAGACTGAGAATAAACTCGTGCGGTGCGTAGCTTGCGGCACTTGGATACCAGCCGAGCGTGCAATCGGCGCTGGTTCAAATATGTCAGAGTATTGTTCGCGGGAGTGCCTTGCGAAAGCTGCAACGGGAAAGAAAAGAAGGCTTGCGGGTTAAGTCCCACGAACCTCAGCCCTAAAAATTTCCCTACTATGCTTCCGCCGCTTCTTCGGGCAGGAGATTGCCGGCATCGTGGATTGCCTGATCCGTATCGGTTACGTAAAGGATTATGGTCCCAACCAAGAACAGAATGATTAGCGACAGCAGAGCCTGCCTGTAGGAATTTGTAGCTGCCACCACTGCGCCAAACAACAAAGGGCCCAGCCATGAAGTGCCTCGCTCCGAGACTTCGTAGAGGCCGAAAAATGAGGCCTCACGACCTTTGGGAATCATCCGGGAGAAAAGTGATCGCGACAAGGCTTGCGAGCCACCGAGAACGATCGCGATTACCACTCCCACCGCCCAGGCGTCAGTCGTAGTCTTGAGTAAGCTATATACATAGATCACTACTCCAGACCACAAGACGAGGGATACCAAAATTGCCCTTTTGGTGGTGATTGCGTAGGCGAGGTGTTCGAAGATCAGGGCGCCAAAGATGGCGACGAACTGTACCATCAGAAATATGCCCAATAGAAACGACTGGTCCGTTTCGAGGCCTTGTGCGACGAAAAGCTCCTGGGCCAGCAGAACTGAGGACATGCTGATTACTGTTTGAATTCCATCGTTATAGAAGAGATAGCCGATCAGATATCGCAAAGTATGGCGCAGTCGTGCCAATTCTCTGAACGTTCGGCCAAGTTCTGCGAAACCGACCGTCAGGTAAGACTTTCCAGTCGCCAATGTTTTTTTTTGTTCTCGCGATTTCAGCATGGCGAACGAGACAAGGGCAAAACCACCCCACCAGATTCCCGCCGCCAGGAGGGAGACACGCACTGCCATGAACGTATCCAAACCAAACCGGCTCGCGCTATTCACCAGCAAAAAACTCAAACCCAACAAGATGCCGCCGCCGAGATAACCGTACGCGAATCCCCGACTCGACACCTTGTCGCGCTGATCCTCGGTCGTGATGTCATTGAGAAAGCTATTATAGAAAACTACCGCCGCGCCGAAAGCGAGATTTGCAACTACGAACAGCACGCCGCCCAGCCAGTAGACTTGTTCGGTAACGAAAAACATCAGGCAGGTGGCCAGGACACCGATATAACAGCAGACGGCCATCATTTTCTTCTTGAGGTTTGAGTAATCGGCGACTGAACCCAGAAAAGGGAGTAGAAACACCTGCAGAAAGACAGCCATAGAAACGCAGGTCGGGAAAAAGGACTTCGCCGTTATCGCACCCAGGGGGCCGAGTTCGACTACCACTCCGTTCTCGCCCGCCACGCGTTGAGTTACTTCTGTCAGGTAGGGGCCATAAAGCGCGCCCACAATCACGGTCGAAAAGGAGGAGTTGGCCCAGTCATACATCTTCCAACCGAAAATCTCGCGCGGATTGTTTTTATTTAGCTTGTCGGCGGCTTGTGACTCAGCTGGCGGAGCAGGTTGTCCCGAACTCATCCTGAGGCTGTCGCTTTCTCCGTCAAACTCTCGACGATTGCAGGTGTGATATCAGCGAGACTCTTTATTCGACTCGCGATGCGATCACGGTTCATGCCCCAGACTATGGTAGGTACTTCATTTAACGTGTGGTTGCGAAAGGATAAGTCTTCGATGTTTCCGTGGTCGCTCGTGAGTATAACGGATGTGCGCGTCAAATCAACACGGGCCAGCAATTGCCGAATCAGCAGGGCAAGGTTTTGCAAAACAGTTCTCGCCGCCTCCATGTCCTGGGCATGCCCGATCTTGTCGGTAATAAAATACTCGTACAGTGTAAAAATGCTTTCGCTTGCGATGGCGGCGAGCACCTCTGCGGCTTCATTTGCCGTGCTCAAAACGGCATCTTCGCCCCGCTCGATAAGCATCCTGTTCGTGAAATCCTGATAGACGGCTCGACCACTGCGCAAATCATCCACAGTGCGGAATGGTAGCGCCGCCGCTTCCACGGCAGCGGTCGTAGCTGAGACCCAGCGAGGCCGGTCTTCGAAAAACCGCTTGGGATAGGCGTTGGCGAAAGTGACTGGGGCAACGCCGGCGTGCTTGAGTTTCAAGAAGAGAGAATGCTCGCGGATGATTTTCAACAAAGCTTTGTTGGGGAAACCCTGTTTGTGATAACCGAGCTGTGCGGGTGCGTTAATGCCGGTGAGAATAGTAGTTTGACCGGATGCGCTCTGAGGGCGGCCTTCAATCCCGAGGCAGGCGTCCGTGGGCGCCAGAACTCCATCGAGCGTGACTGGCGCTTCGTTCTTGAACAGGGCGAGGGGCGCCGCGTTCTGGAGCCCGTCAAGAGGATTAGAGATCCCACGCGAACCGATGCCTAGACCATCGATAAAAAGGAGAAGAACCGACATGAGTCGTTGACTAGCAGCCAACACACGTCGCGGGCAAGGCTGCCGTAAGTGTTATTCGTCGGCCAAAACAAATTTCAAAAACTGAATCCTCTTAGCTGCCCGCCAGCCGACTAGCTTCGGTGCCCTCTAGTCCCGTCCAGAATATCAGAAGAGGGGTCGCAGCTATCAACCTCGATGTATGATCATTGGCCCAGCTGAAGGGCCATTGCACTCCTACGGTCCCGTACGTAGAGGGTGGATCCAACGAGGGTTGGGACAGTCCAAGCCGTTCCGCCCAATAGTTCCACGCGCGAGTGAACATTCAAACCCGTAGCCGCCGGACTGGCAAGCCCCAAGGTGCCGTCCTCGTCGAGCACGATGAACTTGTTATCCGCGTAAAGGAAGCTGGCATGGGAGAAGCTTCGGTCCTGCCAAAGGATTTTACCCGTCTTGACATCCATGGCGGTAAAAAAGGCCGGCCCTAAGTGACCGATCGAAGCGTAAATAACATCACCGACCCGGATTGCATTCTCCTTGTGCACGCGCGCCCTCTCACTCTGCCACAATTCCACTACTGTGGTTTTTCCGTCGGTTTGGCTAAGGTGAAGAACCCGCCCCCCCCGACACCATAAGCCGCAGAAACAAATAGCAAGTTACCTTCACCCCACACCGGTGTACTGATACTGAAATGGAAATTCCACCCGGCGGCGACCGGATGTGCCCAGAATAATTTGCCGCTTTCCGGGTCCACACCCACCACCTCTGCATGCATGAACGCTACCAACTGCTCTTGGCCATCCACCTTGATGAGGATCGGGGATGATGAGGAATTGCGAAAGTTATGAGCCTTCCAGACCACACTACCCTCAGCGCGGTCGAACGCAATTAGACTGTGCCCCGCGCCGCCGACCTGCACTACGATTTTGTTCTTGTAGGCAACGGGGCTGCTTGAGTACCCCACGTTAATGACAGTGCCCCCAAAGTCTCCCCAGAGTCATGACTCCAAACTTCTTTACCTGTTGTTTTATCGAGGCAGAGCAATTTACCCGTTGTACCGACGGAGAAAATAAGCTCCCCTGAGACAACCGGTGTCGAGTGTGGCCCCGAGCCGTAGGACATATCCATTTTTGGGTAGAGAGGGGCAGCGTAAGCATGCTCCCACAGTGTCTTCCCACTCCGCGCCTCAAGACAAATGAGGTACTCGCGCGCTCCCCTGCGGTACATCGTGTACAGCCTTCCGGTTTCCGACACGATTGACGAATGACCCTCGCCCAGCGGACGAACCCATAACCGTCGCGGGCCTGCTGCAGGCCAACGGTTAGCAAGTTTTTTCGAATCAGATTTGAAGTCTCGGTTAGGCCCGCCCCACTGGGGCCAGTCGGCATGGTGGTTAATTATTGCCAGGTGCTGATCGGTGTTCGGCAAGGAAAACTCGCCTCCAAAAGTTCCGCGCCTACTCCGACATACAGATGATTCGCTGTGACATGCCTGTTGTAAAACTCTTCGAGTCGTTGGGTCTGCCCATTGTTTTCGGCCAGGTATTTGAGCACCTCATAGGACTGAGGGCGCAGGTGGACCGGTTCACCCGCTCGCAGCAACGTTCACCCCCCACCGGCACAAATTCCCATATTGACATCACTGGGACCGTCACCACTGTCCCTGAGCCGGCCACAGTGGTGCTCCTGGGGAGTGGTCTCGCAGGAGTCGGGGCGGCGATTCGCAAACGGCGCAAATCACATCGCGACGAAGCCGGATAGAGAAGTGACACTTGAGAGATAGTCCACCCGTAAGGTGACGAAGCTTGCGGGTGGTTTGACCTCTTAAACAAAGCAGACTTCAGCGCTCTCCCTTTCTAATTCAATCATTTCAGCAGATGTTGTTGAATTGCGACCCTCTGTGCAAGGGGCGCGGGCTGTTAGCTAGAACGGTAATCAGCACGAATGTAATCTACGATTGCTGTGCGCCAATCTCGCATCGGAGCAAGACCAATTTCTTCCGAAACCGTACAGCGCATCGGTGTATAACGCGGACGTTGAGCGACAGGCTGAATGTCGGACACCTTCACAGGCTCGATCAAATGCGTTATCCGTGTATCAGAAATTCTCAAGACTTTCGCCGCTTCTACAGCAAAATCATAGTACGAGCAGATCCCGCTATTCACGACGTGATATGTGGAGTAGTGCTGATATAGTAAGATCTCGTCAACTCTCTCCGCTAAATCGCGCACATAGGTTGAACTCGCCCAAAGATCCGTAATCGCACGAATCCGCCTTTCGGCATTCAAGGATCGATGCACCGTGCTTAAAAAGGTTTTCTTACCAACACCGAAAACCCATGATGTGCGAACGATAAAACTTCGCTTACAAACCGACATCACTGCGCGCTCGCCGGCGAGTTTGGTGCGTCCATAAATATTGATTGGTGCGGGAAAATCTTCAATTGTGTAAAACGAGTCGGCCTCCCGCTTCCCATCAAAAACGTAATTGGTGCTGAGGTGCAATAACTCGGCGTCAATGTCAGATGCCGCTTGAGCAAGATTCTCTGCGCCGCACACGTTCACATCCCATGCTCGTGACGGCTCAAGTTCGCAAGCATCTACACCAAGCACAGCACAATTAATTATCAATGCGGGGCGTTCATTGTGAATTGTTCGCTTGACCGCTTGGCGATCCGTAATGTCAAGGTCATCATGTGTAAGCACCAGCACCTCATGCTTATTAGAAAAATGTCTCGTAAATTCTTTTCCAACAAGTCCACTAGCACCGAAAATGATAACTTGCATTACACTTAGACTACTTTGCTTCTGCGATCATCAGGAAAGCATCAAGGCTGGAATTGACCGGCGCGAGGAGAATCCTTGAGTGTTTTCATTGGCCCCACGCCTCAAGATCGAAGGCCGGACGATGAATTCTGTCAGACCTTGACCGTTTGTCACTCACCTGAAGAAAGAGAACCCAAGGCTTATCATATTATCATTGGTGCCGACATTGGTTTTCGCGGTAAATGCATTGGAGACATGGTAAAACTTATACCCGACGGTTAGCGCCCGCCTCTTACCGGTGAAAATATCAAGGCCGGCGTCAAGACTGTAGGTGAGGTTCAATTTTCTACCTTCCAGGGGTACGGGCCGAGAGTAGACTATTAGACCGCCGCTAATTCCAGCGAAAGGCTTTACACGGTAGCGCCGCAAGAAAGACATTTTCAGACCGCCATAATTAGCGCCCACGCCGTATACGTTTCTCCGAGCCGCTTGCCCGTCCTCCTGATCGAAGACAACCTGCAACGGAATTACGTCCGCTACATACGTGAAAGTGGCCCAGTCAGTTGTACCGACAACCTTCCCATACCTGAGGCCCAACATCGCGGTCGGTCTGTATGCGGTGTTCCCGATAAGCGTCGGCGCGTCGAACGATCCCGCCCCCCAGACGGCAAATTCATTGTTTCCCCTCCTCAGCTTATAATCAGCGTCTCCCGGGTCTCCACTTTGGGCGCTTGAGCCGGACTCGCCACTGGGCAGTTGTGCGCGAATCTGGATTGAGTTCCAAGCCATGAAGACCAAGAAGAAGAGTGAAGCCTGCAATATTCTTCGAGCTACGCACGAACGACCAACCTGGTATCCTCTCATCTTTTCGTATTCCTCTTCATTCGTCATTAACCACTTCCAATCCATAACTCTTTCATTTTGCCCATTAATCGTAGGGGCTAACTAACAAGGATGTAGATTGGTGGATTGCGCTGCTAAGCGTCAGGAGGGAGTTCCGGCTCGCTGGAACCAATCACACAAAGAACTTCACCATGCCCTAATTCCTAAGCAGGTTCGCACGGTAGTCCACACTTGAGTTCAAATGGGAATTGGCATGGTATCAATCGTCATGGAGTAGACCACGGTCCCGGTAGAGATTAAGTTTATTGTGCAGGGTCTTCAGACTGATTCCCAGTAGCACTGCAGCTCGGGTCTTGTTGTTCTTGGTCTTTTGCAGAGTGCGCATGATCATCTGCCGCTCAGTCTCTTCCAGCGGAGTGCCAACCGGCAAGGTAATCGTATCTTCACTGCGCAACCGCTCGCGTTGCTCGATTGGATAAGGCGCGAAATGGTGTCTCTCAATCTGTTCCCCCGAACAGATGACGACGGCACGCTCAATCACATTTCGTAATTCGCGTACATTCCCAGGCCAGGCGTGATACTGCAAGGCTGCGATCGCCCCGGAACTAAGAAAGCGTGCGGGCCTGTTGTGCTTCTCGGCCAGCTGAGTTACCAGATGCTGCGCGAGAAGTGGTAAATCTTCTTTGCGTTCCCTCAGCGGGGGTAGGCCGATCCTAAAAACGTTAAGCCTATAGAGCAGGTCCTCCCTAAGACTGCCGGCCTGAACAGCGTCCTCGGGGTTGCGATTGGTCGCCGCCAGCAGGCGTACATCCACGCTGATCTCTTTGCGGCTACCCAGCCGTCTCACGGCTCGTTCTTCGATTACGCGCAGCAGTTTGGCCTGCAACATCGCCGGCATCTCTGCGATTTCGTCGAGCAATAGCGTGCCTGTATCTGCGAGCTCAAAGCAGCCTTGTCTGCGAGAGGCTGCGCCAGTGAACGCGCCCTTCTCATGTCCGAAGAGTTCGGATTCCATCAGCGTCTCCGGTATCGCGGAACAGTTGATAGCCACAAAAGGTTTGTCTCGGCGAGGACTCTTTTGATGCAGGGTGCGGGCCACCAATTCCTTGCCTGTCCCTGAGTCGCCGGTCAGTAACACTGAAGCGGAGGACGGAGCGACCTGTTCTATCAGAGAGTAGATGGCGCGCATCGATTCCGACTTGCCGACTAATTCACCGAAGGCGCCGCGATCCTGGAGCTGGCGTCGGAGCAGCTCGTTCTCACGTTTCGCCTCTGTTAGTTCTACTGCGCTGTCAAGAACCAGTCGCAGCTTGTCAGCGTCAAGTGGTTTTTCGAAATAATGATAGGCACCCTCGTGCTGGATTGCATCGAGGGCCAT
Source organism: Pyrinomonadaceae bacterium (assembly GCA_013812905.1). Classification (GTDB taxonomy): domain Bacteria; phylum Acidobacteriota; class Blastocatellia; order Pyrinomonadales; family Pyrinomonadaceae; genus PSRF01. The sequence continues at coordinate 2,469 of JACCSP010000087.1, read as the reverse complement.
CTCAACGGAGCCTTGGTCCGTCGCTAACACGACAGGCGTGTCGGGGTATAAGGCCCGGATCTCACGTAAGAGACCAAAACCTTCCGAGGTCGAAACGGCACTTCCCGCGACGATTACGGACGGTGTCGTGTCTCCAAAATGCTCAAGACCCTGAGCATTGTTCTGCGTCAAAACCACCTCGTAATTCCAGCCGGCAATCAATGCGCTGAGTGCAGCGCCAGTCTGAGGATCCTGATCGATAATTAATATACGTCGGGACGACATCGCGTCTCAGTTTAGCACGAAGTAAGACGAGCCTCCCGCTGATCAGTAGTGTCCTCATTGTGAACGGCTCGACCCTTACCGAAACTAAAGATAGTTAGACGCGATCCACTAACTCTTACGAAATCACAAGACTTCGGGTGGCTTTGTGTAATTACGCGGATCGCCTACGGTCGGTTGAACTTGCTCGAACCGCACGAAGTGGGTTTTGTTTCATAGCACACAGAACCACAAAGGAAACACGAAAGGTTAGAACACCACATGCTTGTCGTGGGTGATAAGCGAACCTTACTTGCGCCCAAAATACTCGGCAATCGCGCGCGCTAACTCAGGAATGGTGAATTGCGCAGGCTGGATGTCCGTGGGCAATCCGTGTTCAGCGGCAGTCTGGGCCGTCACCTTCCCGATGCAAGCCACGGCGACTCCTTCGAGGACCATACTCAAATCCTGCGTGTCAAAGAGTTGGGCAAGATTTCGGACGGTCGAGGAACTGGTGAACGCGATGCAGTCCGCGCCTCCGGCAAGCATTGCAGAAATTCGGCCGCGGTCAAGGTGATCCGGGAGTAGGGTGCGATACGCCGGAACGACATCAACGCGGGCTCCAGCCGCTTCCAAAGCTCTCGGCAAAAAGTCCCGCGCTATTGCGGCACGCGGAATCAAGAAATTTAAACCGCTTACCGCTTCCTGTCCGCCAACGAATTGAGTAAGCGCCTCAAAAACGCCTTCTGCTTTGAATTCGTGTGGTATGACGTCTACATGCAGTTGTGCCTCTCTCAGTCTTTCCGCCGTGGCGTCACCCACGGCACAAATTCGCAGGTCATCGATTTCGATAACCTCATGTTTGCTTGCTTTGAAGCGTTTGAGGAAATGGTCAACTGCATTAACGCTTGTGAATACTAGCCAGTCATAGCCGTACAGATGGCTGATCGCCTCATCCAGACGCTCAAAACTCTCAGGTTGATCGATTTCGATTGTGGGACAGGCGATTACCCGCGCGCCAAACTGTTCCAACTCGGCGACAAACCCTTCCACTTGCGCTCGCGCGCGTGTGATAACCACGGTGCGACCGTCAAGTGGCTTACTGTTGGGCCACTGCTTCGTCCGAGGGGTTTTGTTAGTAGGTGCCATTACGAGAATCCTGGGGGTTCAAAGACCTCCATCAGCCTGGCGAAAAGGGATGCCTTGCTGCCCTAACAACCTGTCCCCACCGCGACTCCGCAACTGGTGCGCCAATCGCGAGCCGATCTCTTCGGCCTCCGCTGTTGGGCCGGTTAGCTTGCCTCTCACGACCTCCTGGCCGGCCGGATCTGCGATCAGACCCTCAAGTACAAGTTCGTTGCGATAGACAACGGCATAGCCGGCAATAGGCAACTGGCATCCACCGCCTAAAGCGCGCAGGAAGGCCCTCTCAGAGGCGCAAGCAATTTGTGTTGCTGCGTGGTTAAGTGAGCTAACAAGTGCAATGGTGGAATGGTCGTTCGCCCGCGCCTCGACTGCCAGGGCTCCCTGGCCCACCGCAGGTAACATTTCGGCAGTCGTTATCAGTGTGCTGATACGACTTTCCAATCCCAAACGGCGTAGTCCGGCTGCAGCTAGAATAAGCGCGTCGTATTGTCCTTCATCGAGTTTACGCAGTCTCGTGTCAACATTACCTCGCAAGTCTTTAACGACAACACCGCGGTGCAGATATTTCAGCTGAGCAAGTCGCCGCTGACTGGATGTACCCACTAACGCGCGTGGAGGTAAGACATTCACTGAATCCAGCGTTCGTGCTTCCCTGAGCACGAGGGCGTCGCGTGCGTCCTCACGCTCGCAGATTGCCGCGATTGTAAGCAGGTCGGGTAGGTTGGTCGGTAAGTCTTTTAGTGAATGGACTGCAAGATCTATTCGGCCATCGAGTAGTGCGTCTTCCAATTCTTTGGTGAAGACACCCTTGCCGCCGATTACGGAGAGCGGTTCCGTCTTTACGTCTCCCGTAGTTTTTACAACCTCAATCTCAGCCCTGACTTCCGGTTGGAAGCGCGAAATAAGGGTTCGGATCCAATTGGCTTGCCAGAGCGCAAGCTTAGAACCCCGTGAGCCGATTACCAGAAGGTTTTTCATTTATGGGAGAGGTACTGAGAGGCTTTGTCCAAACTCAGCGAGTTACGAAATACCTCAACTCGAACAATGTCGTCGCTTACTAAGGAACCGCGAGCGGTAGCGACC
>JACCSP010000071.1 GCA_013812905.1 Pyrinomonadaceae bacterium | reverse complement strand
CCGTGCGTGTCCTTACCTTCCCGCACGTCGGATATGCTAGCCGTCTGAATCGGGTAATTGACGGCAGGGGACTTGCACCCCATTAGATTCGCGACCTTGTCGGCCGCATCCAACCGTTGAAACGGTTCCGGAAATTTGCTTTCCGCCGTCGTCACCTATCTGAAGATAGGTGTGAATAAGAAACGAGCGAGGAAGCTAGCACCGACGACAGTATTTTCAGCGATACGGTCCAGTAGCTCCGTTGTGACCCGGTCTTTCGCTTCTCCTACCAACTTTCGTTACTGAAGATTCCGATTCCCCTCAGCGGCTGCTCTTCCCTTCTCTGTCAGCGCATAAAAATCGTTTCCTAGTTCCTTGAGCAATCCTTCTCTCACCAATTGCTCCACGATATCAAATACCCTAGTACGGGATGCCGGATCATTGCCGCCGGCTTCAAACAAGGTGTGCAGATCCAGCACGTCTTTCTTCCACGTGGCAAAACTTCCCAGTACTTCTTTAGTAAGATCGTCCACCGGTAGAACAAACTCCGCTATGCGTCTCCTGAGTGCTTCTGCTTCATCCTGGCCATCATGGACTTCACGTCCGGGGGGACCGCGCGACCTTTGGCATCAAGCAAAGGAGGTCCAGAGCCAGCCAACTGAGGCGCCTCCGGGCGAGCGGGTCGTTTTTTAAAAGGAATGGGTAAGCGACCCTCCGACTGAAGGTAAAGCAGGGGACTAGCTAAAAACATGAGGGCCATAACCAGGCAAACCGAGATGAAGAAAAGATTGTCAGTGGTAAAGAACTGTGGTGAAAAAAGCGCGGTCCAAATCGCGAAACCAACAAAGACAATACCTAATACGACACAGACGACATTTAATAGCCCAAGTTCTTTCTTCATCAGCCTTACCTCACTTGCAGCCATCGTTATCTTTGTATGCGGCGCGTCTATCCGGTCGGAAGTGTGTGGTGGGTCAGTTTAGAGTTCAAACTCTAGTTTGTGGCGGCGAAACGGCAACCTATAGGTTGAACGCTAAACTTCCGTAATTAAACCGACCCAGTACCGGAAGTTGTGTGATCTTCTTATTTTTAATGCCTGGTCTTCCCCGGAGGCTTAGGTCGTTCCGACATCTCCTCATAACCGCATCGTTCGCACTGCCAGATTGCAAATACTGCGTTGGGATCGCCGCTGCTTTGATAGACCGCGCGGTCTGAGGGGATAATCTTGCCGCTACAACGCGGACAAGCACGACCACGAGTGGTGCGGGTCTCGACGTCAATAGCTAGCGGGTTATCGTCAGCCATTGTGAAAGTCTGGAAACGAGAGTCGGGAATGACAGCTTGGATACAAAGCCTCTGCAGTAAAACTCACTTTAATTCAAAAACGACGATCCACGAAACAACACGAAGTCACACCGGGTCGCCTTGTTTGTTTCGTGGAATTCGTGGATCGAAATCGCTCCTAAAACTTACGACTTAAGAGGGTCAGCATCGGTCGCGTCATCCTTCGGGGTGCTATGCCGCCTCAAAACAACAAAGATCGAACAAAATATTGCCACTGGAGGCGTCAACAAGACCAGGACTGCGATATTGAAGTTCCTGATAAAAAAAGGATTGTTTGACCCGGCGAGCGAGGCCCGACACATAGAACATTGTGCAAAACCTGTCTCCTCAAGCGTAAAACAAATCGCCCAGAGCAGAGCTGGGATTATCATTCCCTTGACTATTCGCGCAAGCTTCATCAATGGCTCTCCATGGCAGGTTGGGGCGGGGTCTCCTTAAACTCATAGCGAAGAGCATGCGATCGAAAGCTGTCAGGAAAGAAAACGAACAAAAGACAGATGCAGATCACTAGCATCGGCACAATAGTGAGAATTAGGCTAAGTCGTTCAAACTTCAAGTGCATGAAGTATGCGACGATTAGCGCTGCTTTGATTATTGAAAGACCCAGCAGGATTGTCAGCATAAAATGGATTGCCATGGGTCGGTAGGCCAGGACTATTTCCACCAGCGTCAGCAGTACCAGCCAGATCCAGATCGAAGTAAACAGCTTATTACTACCGGCAAAGTGTTCATGCTCTTCAGTGTGTCCGGTCATTTTGGCATTTGCTCCTTAGTGGTCCCTCGGTGCAACTATAGGGGCGTCCCTGCGTGGGCGCCGCGTGCGGGGGATTCCCACGGAGGGACTCCCTTACAGGTCTTCAGTGCGCGCCGACGTCAACTGACATGATGTAAATTAATGGGAACACAAACATCCAGACCAGATCAACGAAGTGCCAGTAGAGCCCGCTAATCTCGACATCTTCGTGCTTGAGTTTTCCGATCCTGGCAGCCACCACTGAAAGATAGATGGCCCCGGTAAATACGTGGAACATGTGCAAGCCGGTGATGGTAAAAAAAGTCGCGCCAAACAATGGCGATGGTAGCGGGCCATTAGGCGCAGCGTACCTGGCTACCCATTCGGCGGGCAGGCTGAATGGTCGCAGCCCTTCACTGTACAAATGGTTCCACTCGATTAAGTGCAACACCAGGAACGCGAGACCAAAGAAAATAGTCCCCCAGATCCACTTGCGAGCTCTTGCCCGATCTCCGCGACTGGACGCTGAAACCGCAAACACCATCGTCAAGCTCGATGACAGCAGACAAAAAGTCATCACAGAAGAAAAGACGATGCTGGGATAGAATGGAAAAGGGGTAGGCCAGACGTTGGACGCGCGGAGATAGCTGTACCCAATCAGCAGGGCCGAAAACGTGAGCGAGTCGGACACAATAAACAACCACATTCCCAGTTTGCGATGACCTACGCGATAGGGGAAAACACCACCATCCCAATCGGCTGCCGGAAAATGTTCCGCGCGGGCTTCAGTACTCACCTGTCACCTCCAAAAATTGCCCAGACTAAATCTGTGGGTGTAGTGTTAAAACCAGCTAGTTACACAGACTGAAGTCTATGCAACCACGGTACTATTATCTCCAAAAGAACAGGAGCAGAAACAAGTAAATCCACAAACCGTCCATAAAATGCCAATAGAGTGTAACGGCGTCGGTCACCGCGTGCTGCTTTGCCAGGGCCTGATCGTGGCGCTCGGTCAGTCGAGTGCGCAACAACAGGTAGATGAGCGCTATCAGGCCACCCAGCAGGTGAACGCCGTGGGTTGCAGTCAGAAGATAGAAGAAGGAACTGTGGGGGTTGCTGGCAACATACACGCCTTGCCGCACCAGTTTACGCCATGCGAGCAACTGCGAAACGACAAATGCGACGCCCAGAGCTGCGGTCAGAAACAGCCAACGATTGTACGAATCTTCAAGCGCCGCTTTGAGTTTTCGTCTCGCAACCTCAATCGTGCCGCTGCTAGTGATAATAAGTGCCGTGCTCAGCAGTAGAATCTGTGGCATCGCGATGGGACGCCAGTCGGTGCTGGAAGCAGCGCGCACTATGTAAGCGCTCGTGAGAGCCGTAAACATCATCAGAATAGCCGCCAACGCGATCCACATGCCGATACGGTAACGGTCAGCGGAGGACTCAAACTGGGAGAAATGCCCTTCGTTTCCGTTGCGCTTGCCAGAGCCATCCCCGTTCCCGCCGGGAAACCCTGGTCTCCCACCGAGGCTCTTGCCTTTCTTTGTGAGCGGCTTAGCGCCGGTGACCGTCGTGGCCATTCCCACTCGTCCTCTCCCTACCTGATCCGACAGGTTGTTGAGTCACTTCAGGTTCGGTCTGCATTACAAAATCGTTCGCAGCTCCGGGGACTGCAAACTCATATGGCCCCCGGTAAACTACCGGCAAATGGCCGGCAAAGTTGTCATGTGGCGGTGGCGACGCCGTGGTCCACTCGAGTGTCGTTGCATCCCAGGGATTCTCTCCCGCCCTTTTTCCCTTGAAAATACTCCAAAACAAATTGAAGTAAAAAACGATTTGGACCAACACGGTGGTGATGGCCGCAACGGTTACCAGCACGACCAGCGGATGCAGCGTCTTTAGATACTCGTATTCGGTAAACTGCGCAAATCTCCTGGGCATACCTACGATTCCCATGGTGTGCATGGGGACGAAGATGCAATAGACCCCAATGAAGGTTATCCAGAAGTGGAACTTCCCAAGACTCTCATTCATGAGGCGTCCGAACATCTTCGGAAACCAGAAGTAAGTTGCCGCGAACATACCGAAGATTGAAGCCACGCCCATTACCAGGTGGAAGTGCGCGGTCACGAAATACGTGTCATGCATCGGAAGATCCAGCGAAGTTTGCCCCAACACCAGGCCGGTGATTCCTCCAGCTACGAAGAGCGAAACAAACCCAATCGCAAACAGCATGGCGGTTGTGAAACGAATTCTGCCGCCCCAGAGCGTTCCCAACCAGTTAAATGTCTTAACCGCGGAAGGCACGCCTATTGACAACGTCAATATCGAGAAAGTCATCGCCGAATACGGGCTCATACCGCTGATGAACATGTGGTGTCCCCACACAAAGAACCCCAACAGACCGATGGCAAAAATTGCAAAGACCATTGCCCGATAACCAAAAACGGGCTTGCGGGCGAAAGTGGCCAGAATGTGCGACGTGGCGCCCATGCCAGGCAGGATCGCGATGTAGACCTCAGGGTGCCCGAAGAACCAGAAGAGATGCTGCCAGAGGATCGGAGATCCGCCGGTGTGGGCAGGAAAGTTTGGATTGGTGCCGGAAAGTATTCCACTAACATAGAGCCCGCCGGGAATGAAAAAACTTGTTCCCGCTAAACGATCCAGCAGGAGCAGGATGCCGCCGCCCAGTAGCACCGGGAAGGAAAGCAGCGCCAACACGGCGGTAGTGAACCAGGCCCAACAGGTCAAAGGCATACGCATCAGCGACATTCCTCGCGTGCGCATGTTGAGTAAAGTGGTTATGAAATTCAGCGCCCCCAGCAGCGAGCCCACGCAGAAGATGGCGATGCTGATAATCCATAGGTTCATGCCCATTCCCTGCCCAGGTCCAGCGATCTGTCCCAGCGCACTGAGCGGTGCATAACCTGTCCAGCCTCCGATTGGTCCTACTGTGGAATCCGCGCCGGAGAAGAAAATCGCCGAGAGGATGACAATAAATCCCACGAAAGTGACCCAAAACGAAAGCATGTTCAACACTGGAAACGCCATATCTTCCGCACCGATTTGAATCGGGAGAAAATAATTACCGAAGCCACCCTGCGGCGCTGTAGTCAGCACGAAGAACACCATGATCGTTCCGTGCATCGTTACCAATGACAGGTAAAACTCAGGAGTCATCATGCCGCCCGGAGCGCCCCCCGGAAACAACGTCCCGAGAATTGGCCAATTCGTTCCCGGCCAGGACAAGTTCATGCGCATCAGCACAGACATCGTCATCCCGACCAACACTGCTGCCAAAGCAAGAGTGATGTACTGAATGCCGATGACCTTGTGGTCCAGGCTAAAGATATATTTCCAGACGAAGCCTGTGGGGGCCGGGTGCCGGTGCACAGCTTCGTGAGTTTCACCTGACATCTTCACTCTCCTCGTGATTAAGCCAAACTAACCGCAGCGTAAACTAGCCAAGCGTTTTAATAGTTCTGGGTCGGCAGCTGATACTTCGCCAACAACTCCGTCATCCGCGTTTGGAACTGGTCCTGTGGCAGCGCGGTCAGCGCCCCCAGTTCATCATCAGGAAGAACCAGTAGGTAACTCTTCATCTTGAAGTGGAGCTGCCCGCAGAGTTCCGCGCAGGCAAGTTCATACTTGCCGGGCGTGTTCGCAGTAAAGTGCACGCGAATCACCATGCCCGGAACCAAATCCTGCTTGAAGCGAAGTTGCGGGACCCAAATGTTATGAATCACATCCTTCGACCGCAGCATCAATTCAACCGGACGGCCGGCGGGGATGGCTAGCACGCTATGTACCACATCGTCCTTGGCATAAGGATCCGCGTCGTCCAGGCCGATGAAGTTCAGGGATGAGTCATCAATCAAGTTTGGATCAGTGCGACCGAAGACGCGATCCGTTCCAGGATAGTGAAAGTTCCATTGAAATTGTTGCGCCACGACTTCAACCTGGTAAGAGCCTGGAGGCGCATCATTAAGGCGTAGCGACGCCCAAACGCTCTGTCCCATCAGCGCCAGACCGATGAAGATAATGGCAGTGACAACGGTCCAGATTACCTCTAGCTTGCTGCTGCCGTGGGTGTAGAGCGCCCGACTGCGAGCGGCATCCTCACGATATTTCCAGACCATGTAGCCAAGACCTACCTGGGCCGCGGTGAAGGCAATGCCGACCACAATGATGGTAATGAGGAACTGCCGGTCAAGGGCGGCCGCGTGCGATGAAATGGCAGTCGGGAACCACCACTTGTCTATGAAAAAGAGAGACACTGACAAAAGCGTCAGGATCCAGATAATAACCGCAAGAGCTCGTCCCATCGGTTACTCCTTTTGGTAAATAGGAAATAGTAAATGGTAAATGGTAATAAGCCCCTTGTGCAGAGAATCAGATGAAGCCGACAACCCCTCGCATTGACTTACCATTTACTATTTCCTATTTACCACCATCAGTATGAACAAAAGCGGCAGATAAATAACCGAGGCAAGTAAGAGTCGTCGGGCCTCCTGCCGCGATTGCGAAAACGCCGCTCGAACACTGCTATAGAGAAACAGTAAACCTAGAAGAATGGCCCCGAAAAAATATACCTGGCCGGAAAGTCCCAACGCGGTCGGGAGCAAGCTTACGGGCAGGAGCATCAACGTGTAGATGACTATCTGCTGACCTGTAATCCGTCCGTCTGGCTCAACCACAGGTAACATCAGTATTCCAGCGCGAGCGTAATCCTCTCGATACATCCAGGCGATGGCCAGAAAATGTGGGAATTGCCACAGAAACAGGATGGCGAACAGCACCCAAGCGTCCAGACTCAGTTCGCCGCGCGCGGCGGTCCATCCGATTAACGGCGGCACCGCCCCAGGAAACGCACCGACCAAAGTTGAAAGCGATGTCTTGGTTTTCAGCGGAGTGTAGGCAAACAAGTAGGCGGCAATTACCGTCAATCCGAGCAGCGCCGTGAGCGGATTCACCAGTACAGCAAGATACATCTCAGCCAGCACAGTCAGCCCAGCACCAAAAACCAATGCCTCCCGGGGCAAAAGCTTGCCAGATGGCAAAGGTCGATCAGATGTGCGCCGCATCAGAGCGTCAAGGTCGCGTTCGATATACTGATTGAGTGTCGCAATTCCCGACGAAAGAAGACCGATGCCAATCATGGCGCTGACCAAGCGCAGGTAATCAATCCTTCCCCTCGTCGCCAGAGCAAACCCCGCGGCGGCGGTCAAGACAATTAGAAAGGTGATGCGCGGTTTAGTGAGTTCAGTATAAGCCGCCAGACGTTCGCGAATGGTGAGCGGATTGTTTGCCGACCCTGCAATTCCCGGATGAAGTTCTACGACCAGCTCTTCCATTGACGTTTCTTAAAAGGCACGGGGCCCACTATCAAAGCACGGCAGGCGGAGGTTAAGAGTTCAACCTTTAGGTTGTCCCCGTCGCAAGCAGTAAGCTAAAGCTTCAACTCTGAACCACTCAAACCCGCTGGGGCGATGTTGCTAAGTCAAACTCAGAATCGGCGACGCGCACGAACTTGAATGTTCTCAAAGTAAGAACGATCGTTGTCGCAAAAACCAAAGCACCGCAGGCCACGTGGGCCACCGTGATAGTTACCATGGGTTGCAACGGTTGCGGGTCGTTAGGGGAAGCGAGCCGGGCCATGTATGCCGCCACGCCGAGAATTAGCTGAACTGTAAGCAAAGCGAGAGCAATTATCGCGGGACTGGCTAAAAAAGGCACGCCACCATATCGCCGCAGAATCATGATCGCTGCGCTGGCCAGCACAAGTGTCACCGCGATCGCCCCGCCGATGTGGGCCATGATCAAGTCTGTCGGCAAATGCTTATCCCAGGTGGCCGAATGTCGCAGCGTAGCCCCGAGGATAAGCTGCAGAAGTATCGTTGTCGTCGCTGCGAGGCAAACATAACGAACCGGCAACGTGCCTTTTTCTTCAACGGTTGGCTGCTGGCTGATCCAACTACTTGACGTAAAGACTGCCAGGGCTACTGTGGTGCAAAAAAAGAGTTGGGCCAGAGTCGCATGCGCCGTGGACACTGCCAGCGGCAACATGAGTTTGACGGTCAGCCCGCCCAGGAGCCCCTGAGCAATGACACCGAACAGCGCCAGCAAACCCAATCGGCGCACCCAACGCCTCGGTTCTTTCCAGAAAAGGAAGATTACCAAGCCGATTGTCAGTAACCCAACCGAAGTAGCAACCATGCGGTGACCATGCTCCCAGAACAGGTTTCCAACCATTGCTGGGAAGAACTGTCCGTTGGAGAGTGGCCAATCTTCCGTCGCCAACCCAGCGTCATTACTCGTGACGAGCGCACCGGCAATGATCAAGAAGAACGTCGCGCCCGCCACGAGCAAAGAAAACCAATGTAGTCCTCTATTCACGTCGCCCGGTTCCCTATTGCCATCCCAGCCCCTATTGCCAATTTCCAATTGCCAATTGCCGATGGGTCAGAGGAGAGCCATAAGCTGTCATCCTTCTTAAATTCGCCCTCGGAAATCGGCAATTGGCAATCTCGCTTCAGTGTCGTCCGATCATCGGCATTTCAAGCGCGGGCATCATCTGGAGCCCACTTAGGCGCGATGAAGCTGTTGGGGCACCGCCGAACGCAAAGTCGGCCTTCCCACTGCCGTTGGCGGGCACTGTGACCTGCATCGTTTTCTCAGTGCCGTTGGGACCCCCCTTTTCATGCCACGCTGCAACGGTATATGTTCCGGGTGGGACACCCTTAATGGTGAAGGTCCCATCTTCCGCGCTCACCGCGTAGAACGGATGCTTGAGAACGCCGACGTACGACTTCATCCAGGGATGCTGATTGCACTTAACGGGAATCAGAACCTCCGGTCGTCCGAAGGTCTTCTCGATTGGCGCCGCGCCGTTAGACTGGGTCTGGTTCCACTCGGGATTGCTCTTTGGAGTCGGATGGATGTTGTGCTGCGTCGGATCGCTGTTGGTAATCCTAAGCTTCTGATTTGCCTGCAAGCCGAGCACATGCGGAACGTAGTGGCATCCCTTTTGGTCGAGCGTGACAGCTTCTGTCGGAGTCGGAAAGGTGTACTCAGTAACCTTGGTGCCGTCGGCAGTGGCTCCATCCTTAATGTAGACAAAAGCATTCGCGAGCTTGCCGTCTTTAACGATAGTGTCCTCAGTCACGAGGTTAGGGTTGGTCTGCCCGCAGACCGGATCGGCGGACGTGTCTATCTTTTTGGGGGCCGCTGGAGCGCCGTTGTAGGCGATGGCTCCGGTTACCGTTCCTTCATCACCTTTGCTTGCGTAACTCTTGCCAGTGGTCGAAGCGGTTGAGTTTGTATCCGGAGCAGCATCGTTTGTCGCTTGCTTGCTGCACGCTGAACCCAGCGCAAGGATCGAAAGAATAATGGTCAGGACAAACCCAACCCTCATATGCTTAAACATGATCAGTTCCTCCAAACTTAAGATAACTTTCGGTGCAACTCTAGCACGGGCTTCGCCATAAGTAGACCCGCGACGCACACCACACCTTACATCC
>JACCSP010000052.1 GCA_013812905.1 Pyrinomonadaceae bacterium | reverse complement strand
GTCGTGGTGCTTAGTCCAGCGCACAAGATTCTGTTTCAGACGACGCAGAACTTTGATCGCGATGCCTATGTGAAAGCATTCGACGAGGCGCTGGCGAAAAGCTAATTCCTTGGAGCCGAGCGGGTGGGGCTCCGGCTCCAGTGGGGGCGCGCGATCTGGCCGCATTTATGGGGCAAGGATGAGGCTGAACGCGCGCTCCTCTTTCAAAAGCAAACACCGCCAAAAGAACCATGAACGGATTAACAGGCAACCTGCAAGAATATCTTTCGGCCAGTTCGCTGCTGGCCTACCCGGCGGCGTTCGTCGCGGGTGTGCTCATCAGCTTTACGCCCTGCGTCTATCCGATAATTCCGATTCAACTCGGTTTCATCGGCGGGCAGACGGCGGCGACGCGCGATGGAGGGCAACGCGGGCGCCTTAGCCTTCGCGGCTTTACGCTTTCGGTGTTGTTCGTCATAGGGATGGCGGTTGTTTACGCCGCGCTTGGGGCCTTTGCTAGCTTGACCGGCACGCTTTTCGGTATCTGGGCCGCAAGCCCCTGGACATACATTGTCGTCAGCAACGTGATTCTTCTGCTGGCGCTTTCCATGCTCGACGTTTTTCAACTACCGACGCCGCAGTTTTTGTCGAAGTGGAATCCGGACCGTAACGGCAAAGGCTACGTGTCGGCGCTTCTGATCGGGGCGGCTTCGGGTCTCGTTGTCGGTCCTTGCACCGCGCCGGCGCTCGGCGCGGCGCTCGCCTATGTCGGCACAAAGGGTAACGTCCTCTTTGGCACATCAGTACTTTTCGTGTTCGCCCTGGGGATGGGCGTGCTCATGATCGCCCTGGGAACATTCAGCGGCGCGCTGGCGGCAATGCCGCGCTCAGGTCAGTGGATGGTCAGAGTCAAGAAGGCTTTCGGAGTGATCATGATCGTCATTGCGGAGTATTTGCTGCTCCAAGCGGGGCAACGATTTATTTAGCGATTCATTTGAGTGAAAAGCGCGACTTCTCGCGCCGAACAAAATTAGTAGAGGAGGAAAAAGATGCCAAGATTTCAACCAGTTGATCCGGCGACCGCGACCGGTCACACCAAAGAACTACTAGACACAGTGAAACAGAAGTTCGGTATGGTGCCGAACATCACGCGCCTGATGGCGAATTCGCCGGCAGTGCTTGAGGGCTACACGAGTTTCAGCGGAGCGCTCGCCGGAGGCTGGCTCGATCCGCAGTTGCGCGAACGCCTTGCTATTGCTGTCGCCAGCGCGAACGGCTGCGACTATTGCCTGTCCGCGCACACGGCAGGAGGCAGGATGGCTGGGCTTTCTCAGGAGGAATTGACCGCCGCACAACGTGGCGAGTCCTCGGGCGAGAAGGAATCCATTGCGCTGCGCTTCGCCACCAAGATCGTGCGCGAGCGCGGCTGGGTAACAGATGAGGATGTGGCGGCGCTGCGCCAGGCCGGCTTTGATGATGGTGAGACTGTTGAAATCATCGCGACGACCGTGCTGAACGTTTTCACGAACTATTTCAATCACGTCGCCGAAACCGAGATTGATTTCCCGCTCGTCAAAACGGCAGCAGGGTGAACCAGGAACAACGAGAAAGGAATAAGCACGTCATGAACATATGGAAGATCGCCGTATTACTAGTCGGCGCGCTATTGATGGGCTCTGCTTTCGTCGGTTGCTCATCGAATGTATTAAAGACGGGAACATCGTCCGCGCCGGTCGCCGCGAACGCGGCGCCATCAAACAAGATCGGCACAGCCGTGGGCGACACAGCGCCAGATTTTCAGCTTGCCGGATTAAATGGTGAACAGTTGAAGCTCGTCGATTTGCACGGTCAACCGGCGGTGCTCATCTTCTGGACTGCGTGGTGTCCGGTGTGCAAGGAAGAAGCGCCGCACTTCAACGCGCTGACAGCCAAATACGAACCGCAGGGCGTGCGCGTCGTCGGTATCAACATTCAAGACAGCCCCGCGCGGACCGAAGGTGGAGTCAAAGACTTCGGCATCAAGTACCGGGTCGTGCGCGATCCGGATGCGAGTGTGACCCGTCGGTACAAGGTTGCCGGCACGCCCACCATCATCTTTCTCGACCGTAATGGCGTAGTGCGCTACTTCGGCAATGAACTGCCGGGAGATTATCCGACCCGGCTCGCCGCGCTGGTCGAACAGAAAGGCCAGGGATAGGCAGTGAGCGAAAAGGAAGCAATCTACGAAGTGGTCATCATTGGCTCTGGCCCGGCTGGTTTGACAGCGGCCATCTATGCCGCACGCGCAGATCTTCGACCGTTGGTGATCGAAGGACCGCAGCCTGGTGGACAGTTAACAATTACCACAGAGGTCGAGAACTATCCTGGCTTCTCAGAAGGGATTCAGGGGCCGGCGTTGATGGACGAGTTTCGCGCTCAAGCGAAGCGCTTTGGCACGGAGTTGCTGACAAGTTGGATCAGAGAAGTCGATCTAAGCGAGCGTCCTTTCAAGATCGTGACGGAGGAGCAAGTTCTATGGGCGAAGACGCTGATTATTGCGTCAGGCGCCTCGGCGAAGTGGTTAGGAATTCCCGGCGAAGCGCCCGCACCGGCAGGCTTTGGCGGGCTGGGCGTCTCGGCCTGCGCCACCTGCGATGGGTTTTTCTTCAAAGGCAAGAACATCGTCGTAGTTGGCGGCGGCGACACGGCGATGGAAGAAGTAAACTTTCTCACTCGCTATGCCTCGCGCGTCACGGTGATTCATCGTCGCGACAGATTGCGCGCTTCAAAGATCATGCAGGAGAAAGCGTTCAGGAACGATAAGATCGATTTCATCTGGGACACCGCGGTTGAGGAGATCCTCGGCACGGAGGAGACTGGAGTCACAAGCGTGCGCCTGCGCAATCTCAAGACTGGTGAAGAGAGCGTCTTCACGTGCGAAGGCGTCTTCATGGCCATTGGCCACAAGCCCAATACAGAACTATTCAAAGGACAGCTCGACATGGACGAGGTCGGCTATCTGAAAACGGCCGGGCTCACAATGGCGACCAATGTGCCTGGTGTTTTCGCCTGCGGCGATGTACAGGACTCGTTCTATCGACAAGCAATAACGGCTGCCGGAACGGGTTGCATGGCCGCTATTGACGCCGAGCGTTTTCTCGACAGTCTTCCGGTCCAAACCCCAGCCGGCGAAGAGATCTCGCTCGCCAACGCGCACATCACGCCTGAAGCCGAGGAACTCGTCCTGGTCGGAAGATGAGATCGCCCCGCCCCACAAAGGTGTTACGGCATCGTGATTCAAACTTGGTAAGCGCCCGACTACTAAGCCCGATGGAACTGGGAAAATGAATTACAGTGAACTCAAAGATTGGTTCTTCGCTCTTGGCGCACAGTATCACGTGAATCCTTTAGTCTTCGGGGTAATCTATGTCGGCGCCATTCCGTTCTTCATGGCATCGATCACCTGGCTGGTCCGTAACTATCGGCGAAATAGATCGATCACGTTTCCAGTCATGTCGGCTGGTTTCTTCTTCATCTCTGCTTATCTCTATCTAATGGTTGCCGGGCGCAATGTTCCTCTTTGGGTTTATGGGGTGGTTGTGGCGCTGGTTGTGCTGGGCGCAATATCGACAATCAAAAAGATCAGGAAAAGGATAAAAGAACCGCTTCACCGAGTGCGTTAGCGTCAAGGCAGGCGCACGGTTCAAGTAGGAATTCGCCGAGTATCCCGCAGCCCACTCTCCTGAGTCTAAGGTTCTGCCGGTAACGAGGTGGTCAATACGCTTCCGTCGCGTCCTGGCATTCCGTTCAACCTGCACGATGGTCCAGTCGTGACAAGCAACGTCGATAAGACATCGCCAAAGGACGATCTCAACCAGGCTCTGACTAATATTCGAAACGCGGCCAGCAATGGCTTCGTTGATCAACAGAAGATTCAATTTGGCCTGGATATTCTAGAAGGCAATCCGATTCCGAATCGCGCGTAAAAGAGAGAACCACAGAACTCGACGATTCCAACGAGTCGCAGTCGAGCATGCGCTCTCCGTTCCACCTTGCGGAATTTCGCAAACCTCGCCTTCAACTGCACGTTGACGACGGTAAGCGAAATAAAAGCCGAGGGCCAGCACGGCCCCGCCGATTACGAAAATCGAGATCGTGTACTGACCAGCCGCTTCCCAGCCTGGAATTGCAGTGAAGAACGTAAGCACACTCGTCAGACCAAAGCCGAGCAGGATCAACAGCGCAGGCAGGGCGCAACAAAAGAGGGTGGCCACTGATGCGAACAAGGCTCCTTAAGTGGCGATGACCTGCTTGACACTTTTCTTGCCGATTGATGCCTGCCCTGCAAGAGTTTGGTTTTGAATGTTGACTTGAATCATTTGCTACAAACCTCCGATTTGCATGAATGTTGAATCAATGTCCTTCGGGTTGTCTGTAGTCGCACTTACACCGAGCGCGATGGGCCTCACGCGATTCGAGCGGGACGGCCTAAGCTAGCCGTCCCCTCGCCTTAGTTGATTGAGGTTAACTGACCTTCTTCATCTCCTTGCCGCAGCAGCAGCGCGGAGCCTGGTCGCCGCCTTTTCCCGGCGCGGCTGACTTGGTCACTTCAATCTCGCAACCGCAGTCCGACTCCGGACAGCGATAGCGCTCTCCTTTTTGTAAGGCCATTGCATTTACCTCCTTTCTCTTTTTGCGTTTGCTTCATGGCAGCGCTACTCCAACACC
>JACCSP010000043.1 GCA_013812905.1 Pyrinomonadaceae bacterium | reverse complement strand
CACCGTAAAGCGAATAAATGGGAAGTCCAGTCTGCTCATCTTTTGAATCTGAAACCTTTTCGTCGGCGCTGCCGCGAATTCCATGCTCCGGCGAAAAGAGTGCGACCAGCTCGACGCCGGCAGCTTTATCTAGCACGTCAATGGTCTGCCGTCCGGCGCCGTTCCTACCAGTGTGATTAGTGACGAGACCGACTTTTTTGCCGCTCAGTTGTTTGAAACCATCGCGCTCGAGCACGTCTATGCCCGTAAGTACCTTTACATCTGGGGGGGCAGCTGCACCCAACGAGGGAAACGCCTGATCGTGAGAAGTCGTAAAGCGGCCCAGGTCTCGATTCAGATTTTGGTAGAATTGCGATTGCGCACGCCTGGCTTTGTCAGCCACGGCCAGGTCAGTGACGGCGCCGGCGGCTATGGAAGCTACCTTACCTCGCAGAGCGGCAACGTCCCCTTTGCCATCAGGGTGCACGCGATTGCTAAGGAAGACGACGAACATTCCGGTTGCCGGATCGATCCAGATTGAGGTGCCGGTGAAACCGGTATGACCAAATGAACCGAGCGGGAAGAGATCGCCTCGATTTGTCGAGAAGCTCGTACTGATGTCCCAGCCGAGTCCGCGCGTCCAGCCGGTTTCAGTAACCAGTCGGGGGCGAGTCATCTCAGCAACCGAGAGTGGACCGAGAATGCGAACATTTCGGTATTGCCCGCCGCCCAGAACCATCTGACAATAAAGGGCCAGGTCGTCAGCGGTTGAAAAAAGTCCGGCATGTCCCGCGATTCCATTCATACGATAGGAAGTGGGGTCGTGGACTTCGCCCCGCAACCACTTTTCTCCTTCTACCCCGACGTTTTCTGCGGAGTCGCCGAGATAGCTCATCTGGCCACGACGCTTTTCGGTGGGCGCAATTCGCTTTCTCAGCACGCGCGAGGGCCGAAAACCCGTACGCCGCATTCCCAGTGGAACGAAAATGTTCTGGCGCGCGAACTGGTCGAGCGGGGTTCCGCTGACTCGGCGGACAACTTCGCCTAAAGCGATGTATCCAATGTCGCTGTAAATGAAACGGGCGCCTGGCGGATTTCGCAACGGCTCCTTGATCAATCTCTTAACAGCCTCGTCGTACCCGGTCCATCGCTCTTTCAAGTCGAAATCTGGAGCGAAGCCCGATCGATGAGTCAGCAGAAGCTCAATCGTGATCCTCTCTCGGCCCTCTCCCTTCAATTCCGGGATGTAGTTCGAAACCGGATCACTCAGACGCACCTTCCCGCGTTCAACCAGAATCATGATGCTCGTTGCGGTAGCCACGACTTTGGTCAGACTGGCAACATCAAAAATAGTGTCCGGGGTCATCAGTTCCCTAACCGGCTCCACTGCCCGGGAACCATAAGCTTTGCGCCAGACGACTTGGCCCTTCCGGGCAACCAGAACAACGGCGCCAGGCAATTGGCGCTTGCCAATCGACTCGGCGATGACATGATCCATCTGGGCGAGGCGCGGCGTTGAAAGCGATACTGCTTCGGGAATTGCGCGAGGAAGCTGGGCTATCGCGTTAAGCGAAGGGCAGAGGGAGATAACGATGAGGAGAGAAATGCGAAAATTAGAAGTAGCCATACTAGTCAGTTTCAGGAGTAGGTGACAACTCAGTTAATTTGCAGGTTGGGAAGGCGGACCCTGTCCCCGCTCTTACGACGTGAAAACTAGAATCATTTAGATTAACCACTCAATTCAGTGCCCGGCGCTGTTGAATGGCTGTCAAGCTTGAGGCGGGGACAGGGTCCACCTTCCCGACCTGCGAATTATCATGGGTCTCTCTGGGTTTTTACACAGCCTCTACCGCTCCCGGCTCGCACACTCTGCCGCGCGTCGATGGGCGCCAGGTTCTATTGGACCAGCGCCTTCAATTGAATTCCTGTGCCCCGCGGATAAAGACCGGGCAGAGAAATCGGCAACTTCCCGGTGATATCGATCTGCCCGAGGACAGCCCGAGCCATCGCTTGCTGCAAACTCGGCATGTCGCCATAGGCAACCAAGTAAGTGCGCAGTTCCGGAAAACTCTGGAGCAAATATGGATTGCCAAAACTGAGTCCAAGAATCGGTCTCCTGCTGGAAATTAGTGCCGATAGCGCTCGCGCCCCGGGCTCCGGCAAACCCACACTGCGAACCTGCCCGGTTCGAACCCGTCCATAGAGCGAAGCAATTACTACATCAGCGCCTTTTGCCCTTTCCATTGCCTTCTGCACATCCATTTCCGAGGAGCGCTCGTCGAGCACGAAGGTTTCAAGTCTGCGACCTGAGCGCGCCATTGTTCCCGCGAAGATGTTGGCGATCCACAAACGATCGTCTCCGTTGGTAATGGCCAGGTTGAAAATGCGTGCATCAGCCTTTAGCTTACTCAGCGGCACCAGATTCTCGTCGTTACGCACGAGCGTTATCGCGCGCTCGGCAATCTCGCGCGCGAGGGTGCCGACTTCACGGCTGGAAACGATCCGATCGATCACATCGAGCGGTGTGAGTCGTTGTTTGACGAGTCCAAGATCGTATTTCGCCGCCAGCAGGCGTCGCGCAGATTCTTCTATTCGCTTCTCGGTCAACCTTCCGCTGACCACTGCCTCCCGGACACCACGAAAAGCCGCATCCGGATTGGCAGGCTTCAGCAACATGTCCGCGCCCATTTCCAGGGCTCGAACGGCCGCTTCATCCTGGTTGAAGTATATCGTCAAGCCACTCATGCTGAGGGCGTCCGTGACAATAATGCCGTCAAACTTGAGATCGTTCCTTAAGATTTTGCCTATCACTGGAGAAACCGTCGCCGGAATTGCGGCGCTCTCGGCGATGATCTCGCCGGCTTCATCCGTATCAATCGGTCCGATTCTTTTCTCCCTCGGTAGGGGCTTGACCGACGTCGGATCGATCTGCGGTAAGCCCACATGCGCGACCATCACCGCTCCTACTCCCGCCTCGATTGCCGCGCGGAAGGGCACCAGCTCTACGGAATTTAGCCGCTCACGTCCCACGTTAATTTCGGGCAGGCCTCGGTGCGAATCAACTGCCGTATCGCCGTGCCCGGGAAAGTGTTTGGCCGTGGCGATCACCCCAGCACTTTGCGCGCCCAAGGTGAAGGCTGCCGAATAGCGTGCCACGTCTGCCGCGTCTTCACCATATGAACGCACATTAATCACAGGGTTGGCCGCGTTGTTGTTCACATCGACCACCGGTGCGAAGACCTGTTGCACTCCCAGTGCCCGGGCCTCACGCCCCGTGACTTCACCCTGCCGGCGCGCCAAATCAGGGTTGCCGGTGGCTCCGACCGCCATGTTCCAGGGAAAGTTGACGGTGTCGTCAAAGCGCATGCCTGCCCCTGCTTCGAGATCTGCCGAGATCAAGAGTGGATGGTGGGCCAACTGTTGCATGCGATTTACCAGAAACACCGATTCGTAGACAGGTCCCCGGAAAAGAATGATGCCGCCGATGTGGTTCTCTTCAACCTGCCGCTTCAAGACGCGAAATGCGTCGCTATCCTGGTTGAGAAAAGTAGCATTGATACCAACTGAGATGAGTTGACCGATCTTTTGTTCGAGGGACATTCGCCGCAGCTCTTTGTCAGCCCACTTCAAGGCATCGCGCGAAGGCTCGCGAGGGAACGGCTTGACCTTCGCGGCGGAATCCAAGGCCCCAGTCGCTGGACGGGAGGGTTGCAGAGCGCTGAGCGCTGAGGGCCTGGCCGACGTAAGTCCGACGCAAAGCGTAGTGGCAACAACCAAGCTAACAACAGAACGAATGACTGGACAAAATCGCGTCATGTCAAATCTCTTCTCCTCGGCTGAGTGTTATTCAACCACGCCACGGGGCGCAAGTTCATCTTGTCGACTCTTTGGCGCCGACGCGAACGCTAGACTGGCCAACCAGGCGACTACAAGAGTAATAAGGCTGCCTATGAAGACATACCATGTCCAGGCTATGCGGGTAGCAAAATAGACGTAGAGCATCACGGCCATGCTAAAAAGCATGCCGATTAAGGCGGGCGTCTGGCTTACGCGCCTGAGAAAAACCCCGACTAAGAACACTCCCAGTATTGGGCCATTGATCAGTGAGGCGATGGATAACGCCAGATCCAACGCTGAGCGGTTTTTATTTCGCAGCACCAACGCTACAGCAATCTGTACCACTCCCCACAAAAGAGTGAGCACGTGCGACACTTTTAGGTAGTGCTTATCCGTGGCACGCGGCCGCAGCGGTTTGTAAAGGTCATTCATCGCGGTTGCGGCGATCGCATTTAGAGATGAAGACATCGCGGCAGCGAAGATCGCCGCCACTACAAGGCCCGACAGTCCGGGCGGAAGATGCCGCGTGATGAAGTCTGGAAATACGCGATCGCCCCCCGTGAAAGGAAAAGCCGCCGCCGGTGCGGTGGCGTATGCAGGATCTGTGAACGGATGATAGAAAGCAAACAAGAGGACGCCTATGAAAAGAAAACCGATGAACTGACCGAGGACTATCGCGCCGCTGGTCAACAGGGCGGCGGCAGCGCGCTTCGGACGGTCAGTGCACAGGTAGCGCTGCACCAGATATTGATCAGTTCCATGCGTACTCATGGTCAAGAAGCAGCCACCCATCAAGCCGGCCCAGAAAGTGAAGGTCTTGGTAAAATCGAGCGAGAAATCGAAGAGGGAAAACTTCCCATACTGAGTTGCCATAGCCACGGCTGTGCTCAGTCCGCCGTCAATCGAAGCAGTCAGGATAACTGCAGCGGCAATGGCGCCGACGATATAGATACCAAGCTGAATTACCTCTACCCAGATCACGGCCTCCATGCCGCCGAAGTAAGTAAAAATAATCATCGCGGCTCCGATTAGTATTATTGAGGCAATGATGATCGTTTCGTTATTCGCGGTTGGCTGAAAAGACGTGTAGACGGCGGCCAGGACGATTGCGGTCAGCAGGAGTCGGATTCCATCGGCGATATTGCGCATGACAACGAAAAGCGAGGCCGCCAGGACCTTGATCTTGCCTCCGAAGCGGCGATCCAGAAGCTGGTAGACGGTCATCAATTCGCCGCGGAAATACGATGGAATGAAGAGCAGCGCGATTACAATGCGTCCGAGAAGATAGCCAAAGACGAGCTGCAGAAACTGGAAATTCCCGCCGCGCGCGAAGGCTATTCCGGGGACCGAGATAAACGTAATCGTTGAAGTTTCCGTCGCCACAATTGAGGCGGCGACTGCCCACCAGGGCACCGAGCGATCACCCAGAAAGTAATCACTCGTCGTCTTTTGCTTGCGGGCGAACCAGGCCCCAAACAGGACAATGCCTATCAGGTAGCCAAAGATGATGACCAGATCAATTGCGCGCATTGTTAAAGGCAAAAATCAAAGAGAGAATAAGGTACCGGAGACGGCTCAAGCTCCGTTGAATTGCAGGTCAGGAAGGTGGACCCTGTCCCCGCTCTACGCCGCAAACAAAAACCTTACAAACTAACAACTCAATATGGAGCTCACAAATGCTTGACATCTCCAAGTACTCCTGAGTGGCTTTCAAGCTTGAGGCGGGAACAGGGTCCGCCTTCCTGACTTGCAAATTAACGTTTGTCCTTTTCGGCTTTTCACCGAGTCCTTAACCAAACTCGCTCAACTAATTCATTCAGCGACCCGATCCTCGGGCAAACACTCTCCGGGTGTAGATCGAGCGGGTCGAGCAGGATCCCGCGCATTCCGATTGCCCCCGCCGCCAGGGCGTCGTGCACATAGGAATCTCCAACGTAGGCCGCCTCGTCTGCCTCAAGTTCCAGACGCTCCAGCGCGAACCGGAATATCGCCTCGTCGGGTTTGCGGTGGCCGACGAGATGCGAGTCAACGAGCAGGTCAAAACTGTCTCTGATACCTGACGCGTCCAAAGAGTCAATCAGCCGCCCATCCTCGGTGTTCGAGACGACGGCGAGTAGCAGACCCTGTCGCTTCAGCTCATCTAGTACGCGCGGCGCTTGGGAGTCGACCCCGCACCACAGGTGCCGCTCGAGATGCGCTGCGTCCAGGTGCAACACCAAGCTCTCGCAGGTTAGTTCGTCCATTCCGAGTGCGCCGTACATTCTCCGAAAAGTCCAATGTGGGCGCTTCATGTCGTCTGCCGGCACGAAACCTTCGCGTTGCATCTCTGATCCCACTGCTCTTAACATCTCGCCAAAGGCACGGCCCATCTCGCCGGCCTCGAAGGCTCTCCCCGACACTCTCTCCGCGATCTGCGACAGCCGAGGCCAATCGGGATGCACCAGTGTCCCGCCCGCGTCGAAGATGCAAGCGCGCGCGCCGTTTAATGCAGGATGAAGGGATATAGACAAAATAGAAGTGAACCAGAAGTCAGGGGTAGAGAGTCAGAGTCGGGAGTCAGGAGTCAGAAGTAGGACACTGATCGAAGATCGCTACCAGTCGGACTCCCGACTCCTGACTCCTGACTCCTATTCCTGACTTCACTTTCCCAAGCCTTCAATCAAAATCTCCGACAATCGTGACATCAGCAATAGCGCAGGGTTGTCGACCGTCCAATTTACATCCGGCATTTCGTTGCAGGTAACTGCCATCGCGATGCGTCCCCGCGAATGATAGATGACGCCAACGTTGCTGCGCAGAGCATCGAGCGCGCCGGACTTTGTTGCTTTTGGGACGCGCCATTGTCCACGCCAGATTCCGTTTGTGCCCTGCTCGCGCTTCATCAGTTCGAGCATCTCTTTAGAAGCGCCGCGGCTGAAAATCTCGGCACGTTCCAGCTTCTCCATGAGTGTGACCATCTCGCGCGGAGTGGTGCGTCCCAGACCGAAACGCTTGTTCTCTTCCTTACGGCCTTCCACGCTTTCGCCACCACCGAATACTCTTCGCATCAATCGCGTTTCTTTCAGCCCCAGCGACTCCATCCGCGCATTTACCGCGTCCGCCGTCAACACGTCGATCACCAGATTGGTGGCGGTGTTATCGCTCAAGACCATCATCAGCGTCACGCCGTCGCGCAGAGTTAGTCGCAGACCGTCAGTTAACTCGGGAAGAATTCCAGCGCCTCCGACTTTCTTCTCTTTCGTCAACACCAGGTCATCCGACCACTTGGCTTTACCTTCAGCAACGCGGCCGAAAGCCTCAACCATGATGGCGACTTTGATTGTGCTCGCGGTCGGCACCCGATCATCGCCACCCAATGTGTACACCGCGCCTGTATCAAGGTTTTTTGCGAAGAGACTGACCTTACCCTTAAACTGCGCGACCTCAGTGCGCACACGTTTGTCCAAAGTTGCCTCTCTATCGGTCTGCGCGTAAACGCTCGATGAGACTAGAAGAGAAACGATGGCCAAACGTTCGAGGATGTTCGGATTCATGTTCTCCTAAGGCCCTGTCCCTTCAATTGACTTTACAGTCTTTTTCGTGCGGCTTCGTATCATTTCGTGGATTGGCTCTTTGCCAGCAGAAAGCGATCCGTCGAGTAGAGAGGAGGCGCGGAATTGTTTAGGCC
>JACCSP010000028.1 GCA_013812905.1 Pyrinomonadaceae bacterium | reverse complement strand
GTTCTATATCGCTCTGATCCAGGGACGACGCGAAGCGCGCTTGCCCCTGGCTGCTGCGCCACCGGCGCTAGTTGAGAGATCTACTCCGGGTTGTTTCTAATCGGCTTTCAGCGGGCAACCTTCAGTCTCCACCGTTCAATGTTTGGGAGGATTTGAGCCAGTTGTTACCAGCACGCTTGATTTTTACGCCACCGTTTGTCGTCGTGGCTCGGACGGTCGGTCCGCCGGAACCAAGATTCACCGCGAGTTTTTTAGTGATGCGAGTCTGTACCGTGACGGGAAAGTCAACGCTAAGGTGCCCATTGACCGTGCCGGTCTCCAGGTGTGCCGAGTAATTCTCGGGGACCGACATGACAATACCGCCGTTTGTAGTTTTCACATCTAGCGTTTCCCCCTCCCAACGTGCACCGTCAAGTTCGACTACCACGCCGCCGTTGGTAGTTCCACCCCGAACAAGTCCTCCGACGCGCTTTAAAACGACGCCGCCGTTATGCCCGGTGAATTCGATGCGTCCACTAACATCTGCGATAGAGATGCCGCCATTGTAGGCTTCGAGTGAAAGATCCGAACGCCGCGGAACAAAAATCTCGTAGCTGACATCCCAATGGTAGTCTTTTCGATTTTCTGGTCCTTTGGCAAAGATCTTGCCGGCAGTCTCGATTCTGATCTGATTCGCGATGTCCTCCGCCTCACTTTGAGTGGAGGCACTCGTCTGGATTCTCGCTCGCATCAGGACCTCATTTCGATCCCAGCCTTTTACCGACACTCCTCCGTTTTTGCGAGCGTCGACCGTAATCGCGTCCCTCGCAGTTACGCTCTGTTCCTTAATCTCACAATGTCCCATCAACCGATCGCTATACCAATGGTCGCGACAAGCCAGAGAGCCTCGAGACTTGTCCTGCGCAAATGCGAGGACGCTCGTCACACTCAGCGTAGCAAGGATGAATACAATTCGTCTTATCCAACTATCCATGGCGGCGATCTCCCGGGAAGTTTCTCTTCAGGTTTTTAGGGTTTTGGACTCTCTCGGTTCTGAAAGGTAAACACCATCCGGATGTGGCAAGATTTTAGGGCGAGACGAGCGAGCATTTTTACGAACATGTTTTCTGTAACGCCACTACACGAGGAATGCCCTGCAAGTCTTTGTGGATCCCCAGAAACTTCCAAGTAGTCCGGTCTATCAAACGCTCAACGGCGGCACGCTGGTCAAAACCAATCTCTATGAGCAGGTGACCCCCTGCTTTGACCAAGACCCCACTATCAAGCAACAAACGCCGAATAATGGTGAGCCCATCAATACCTGCACTCAGCGCCAGTCGCGGTTCGTGATCGCGAACTTCTCTCTGCAAACCGTTCAGCGCTGAGACGGCGACGTACGGCGGATTGGAAACCATCAGATCGAATACCGGTTTACCAGCGCCTAGGGCAGACAAACAATCGGCGACCACGAAAGAAATTCTCGCGGACACACAATGCCGAAGAGCGTTGCGCCGGGCAACTTGAATTGCTTCGATGGAGAGATCGATACCCACCGCACTCACTCGCTGATTCTCGTGTAGAAGCGCCACCGCGATGCAGCCTGAACCCGTTCCAACGTCGCAAATAGACGGCGCTGCCCGGCCCTTGTCGACCAGATGAAGAGCCGTTTCCACCAGTAACTCCGACTCGGGTCGTGGAATCAGTACACTTTTTGTGACCTCAAAATCTAAACCAAAGAAAGCCTGCCGCCCTGTAATGTATTGTAACGGCTCGCCTTCAGCCCTTCGCGCAACGCAATCCCGCAAACTCTGCTGCGCCTCCAGGGTTATCAAATCTTCCGCGTGGGTGATCACGAACGTGCGATCACAATCAATAACGTGCTGAAGAAGTGAACCGGCTTCGCGGCGGGCGTCAGGCACTCCCGCCTGGCGCAGAGTCCGCGCAGCTTCGCGAATTGCTTCGGCAATAGAAACGCTCATCATGTTCAAGGAGACTTGATTCACCATCGAGAACATTTTATTGCTTTTCCATTCCCGGACGCGGCTCCACAATACTCTGCAATCAACTTGTCTGCTCCAGGAGTTTTGGCTTCTATACTCCAAAGTGCGAAATGTGATCCGTCAGCCTGGTTTTGGGAAAGAGAATAGCATTGACACTTTTTCCCTAATACAACGGTACGAGCTCGTTCCTCCCGTGTACGACAGAACCTCCGGGCCTTCCAGGTTTGGAGGTTCTGGCGTTAAAAGGAGTCTAAGTTTTAACTACGTTTAGCCTCCGGAGATCAAATGGGAACCCTTTACAAAAGCCTGCTCTTATTCGCAATGAACGTGCTCGATGCTCAGCTTACGATCTTGTGGGTGCGGTTGGAAGTGGCTACCGAGGGTAATGGCCTGATGGCTCGTATCTTGGGCCTGGGCGAGGCGCCGTTTCTAGGCTTTAAGCTGGTCGTTGGGGCTTTCGCAGCTTACGTTCTTTATCGCTGCGCTGAGCTGCCCCTTGCTCGACGCGGCATGGGGCTGGTGCTGGGGATCTATCTGGCCCTGATGATGATTCATGTCGCCACTGGCTTCTCCGCCCTTGGTTGGCAGGCTCCCGGGACCGTAGTTGCTTATCTTGGCAATTTACCCGCAGCATTCTTAGCCTCTCTATCCTGAACGAACCCTCCCATCGTGCGCTCTAGAGCTGCGGGAGCAGACGCGACACTAAACGGAACCCTCGGGCCCTCTCAAACGTTTCAGACTAAACCCATTGCGCTTCCGCCCGTAAGCAATCGGCAGACTTGATTACAGGCCCATGAAGTTCTAAATTTGTGCATAAGCGGAGGTGGCGCAGGTTGCGAAAGAAAAAGCGCAACCGCCTTCCTCGGGTTCAGCATCCAACTCTTGCGTCTTCGAGCCCTCAAATTGACAAATGAAGAGATAAATCCATGTACAAGATTACCGCACGTCAAATCCTGGTCATCGCTTTGATTTCTGGATTGTTCGCCGCCGCTACCGTGGCGCTTGTGGATCGGTTATCGAACCGCTTTCAACCGGCCGGTTCCGCATTTACCGAGACTTCGCCGGCCGGAATAACGGATCCCGGAATTGCCACCGATGAGCAAAACAATATCGAAATTTATCGAACGCTTTCGCCCGGTGTGGTGAACATTCACTCGACAACCTACGCGCGCGACTTTTTTGGGTTTGTAGAGCCTCAGGAGGGTTCTGGCTCAGGATCTATTCTCGATCAAGCCGGCAACATTCTGACTAACAACCATGTGGTTGAGCGAGCTGAAAGGCTTTCCGTCAGCTTCGGCGGGCAGAAGAACTATGCGGCCACCGTTATCGGCCGCGATCCTGATACTGACCTGGCTGTGATTCGATTGGTAGAGAAACCACGGGAGCCATTGACCGTCGTGCCCCTTGGCGATTCCGACAAGTTGGTCGTTGGCCAGAAAGTGCTCGCAATTGGTAACCCCTTCGGAATGGATCGCACACTCACAACCGGAGTTATCAGCGGACTGCAGCGGCCCATCCGGGCACGCAACAACCGGCAGATTGAGGGCGCGATTCAAACAGATGCTTCGATCAATCCCGGAAATTCCGGTGGTCCATTGTTTGACTCGCATGGACGCATGATCGGAATCAACTCGCAAATCCTTTCGCCTTCAGGCGCCTCTGCCGGGGTAGGCTTCGCCGTTCCAGTTAACATCGCGAAGCGTATTGTTCCGCAGTTAATAAATTCCGGGCAGGTGCTAAGACCTAAGCTCGGAATTACCCACCGCAACGTCGAACTTTTTAAAAACCAATTGGATCTTCCAGTTTCGGAAGGGGTCGTAATCTGGCAAGTCGCCCCTAGCGGCGCGGCAGGAAGAGCCGGCCTCCGCGGACTGACTCAGACTGAGAACGGTGACGTCGAAATTGGCGACATCATCGTCGCTATCGACGGCGATAAGGTGGCAAACTCAGACGATTTATTTCGATTGCTGGATAAACACAAGGTTGGAGATACCGTCCAAGTTGAGATTGTGCGCAACGGCCGACGAGTCGCGGTGCCCGTGCGTTTAACCGAAGGCCCCGACGCGAGGACGGTTTTTCGAGAATAGAAAGCAAAGTAACGGTCAGGGTGCCGGTCGTCAGTAAGTAGAATGTACAGCGCCTGATAATCAGCCGCAGTCCCGTGAATCAGACCAATCACTTCTTCAATCTGGGTTACGGATGGCTCTGCAAACATTGCAGCGCTGAGGATGCTGAACGGAAGCAATATGATCATGGCACTCGCGCGCGCTTCTTCACTGAAGGCGAGGCCGAGGAAAAGGAACCGAAGCTGTCAACACTGGCTCTCGCTCGCTGGACTGACTCCACTCGTTCGTCTTTAGCCTGCCCGCGCTGCGACATTCAGGAAAAAATCAGCCCTGGATAAAAGCCTGTCCATCCATGTCGATTTCTGGAAATTCTCAGTCCTAGGAATCAGGGACCTCAACGTCCAATACAAGTTTCCGTAACTGCGAAATCCTCTTCTCAGGATCCCCAAACTTCTTTCGATAGTCGCGCATACTGCGTTCAATTACGTCGAATGCCTCTTCACGGCCATAAAAAGCAGGAATCTCAACACGTCTTGGTGCTGCGCCCGGGAGCTGTTTGTAACTGAGAAAGTAGTGCTTCAAGCGATCCACGAGTCCTACCGGACAACCGCCGATATCTTGGATGTGGCCATAAGCCACATCCGAAACGAGCACCGCGATGATTTTGTCGTCAGCTTGGTGCCCATCGATCATGCGCAGACCGCCGATTGGTTTTGCCCGCAGAAAGAAATTACCGTGAGCGAACGTTTTCTCAGTCAGTACACAAATGTCCAACGGATCCCCATCCCCCTGAATGTCGATTTGAACCGTACACCGCGCACAAAGAGCTGCCACCTCCTCGCCGCAAAAGG
The DNA here is from genome assembly GCA_013812905.1 of Pyrinomonadaceae bacterium. Classification (GTDB taxonomy): domain Bacteria; phylum Acidobacteriota; class Blastocatellia; order Pyrinomonadales; family Pyrinomonadaceae; genus PSRF01. The sequence continues at coordinate 7,125 of JACCSP010000028.1, read as the reverse complement.
TCTGCGGAATAAAACCGTAGAGCGTCGGACACATCGAAGAGAAGCGGTGCGGACGGTCCACGTGCAGGTGTCCAGAGGCCTTATCAAGTTCATACTTAACGGGGTCAGTAGGCACAATCTCGATGTAGGCGCCTACCTCCCGAGGAGCGTTTTCGCCGGGCGTCACGCCATGCCAGGGATGCGCCTGAAAAAGTAGTTTAAAGAGATCGTGAAGGGCAGAGTCTTCATTTGGCATCTCGTAACTCCTCGGTGGAATGCCGAAAGTTCAATTTTGTAATCACAATTAACATTTCCCCGGACGACCGATTGCTCCTTGACCCATCTTTTCTGTCTGGGTACCGCCGATGATAGAATCCGAAATGCAATGGTCGCCCCCGCCGAAGTCATTACCAACGCCCGCCCGAACATGTTTTCCCTGCGCTGGATCATCAACGGGCGCGAAGATCTGATCTGGTTCATTGGCTCGGTCCTGTCCAGCTATGCCCTGCTTCTTCTGTACATCAAGCGTATAGTGCCGCTGGTTCCCATGGTGGCATTGTGGGCGATACTGATTGACGCACCACACGTCTTTGGCACTTTTTCGCGCACTTATTTCGATCGCACGGAACGCCGCAACCGCGCGGGCCTCCTCTGGGGTTCCCTGCTCTTTTTCCTCTTGGGACCGTTCATGGTTTATCTCGGCGCCGGTCTCATTTTCTTCTTCTTGGCAGCGCTCTGGGCTTACTACCATCTCGTCAAACAGCACTACGGTTTCATGGTGCTCTACAAGAAGAAAAATGGAGACTTGTCTCCGGCCGATAACATCCTCGACCGTTTGTTGTTAATCTTCGCGTTCAATTATCCGTTCGTCGCTTTTATTGCGCAGGATCCGGAAGCCATGGCGCGAGTGCCCGCAGCATTGCAGAGTGGCATTAATGGCCTGGCTATGTTTTTGCTGGCAGGCACAATCATTGTAGCGGTGGTCTGGGTCTGCCGACAGATACAACGAGCTATCACTAGTTTGCCACTGAATGTGCCTAAATACCTTCTGCTGGCGGCAGCGATTCCTATGCACTGGATCGTCCTGTTGACGCCAATGCCTCACAAGCCAATTGCCATCGTCGCCATCCTGACCATCTATCACAACCTGCAATACCACCGACTAATTTGGTTTCATAATCAGAAGTACACAAGCAACGCGGAGTCCCCAGCGGGGCGGCCACGCTGTGGTGCTAAGACCGCTGCTGTGCGAGGCGGACCACCGATTAGGTTCGAGGGAGTTTCAGATATAACGAACATGGATCTTCGGGCGAAGTATGGCGCGGCCGAAATGATCAGCCGCCGTTTACTTTTCTACGTTGCTTTCGGAATTTTCTTTGCGTTGATCTACCAGGGGCCGAGACAGTATCTCGGCTATGTTAGTCTTAATGAACGTGGTAGCACAGGCGCGCTCACCGAGCCGGCATTTGCCAACCAGCTCGGAATTTCTTTTCTCTGGGGCTTCGCCTTTATCCATTATTACCTTGACTCCAAGATCTGGCGCGTCCGGCGCGATCCTTCCGTTGGTAAGGCCTTGAAGATGGACTAATACTTTAGCGCGCTCGGAAAACCAGAAAGTAATCAACTTCGTCAGGTCTGACGAAGTCGTGTTGCTCGACAAGCATGAACCCACCTCGTTGCGCTTCCTTAACCACGGTCTCTCGATCGATTCCATGATCGTCGCCTTTCCCGGTTCGATCGATGATCCCCAGCAGAGCTCCCTCACGCATAGAGGAGCGCATACGCCGCAGCCACCGTACTGGTTCGCCAATTTCGTGGTACGTCTTTAGTAGCAACACCGCGTCCACGCCTTTCTCAGGGAGCAGTGGATCGTCTTCTTTGCCTAGGATGGTGCGGACATTTGAAAGGTTCTCTTCTCTGGCACGTTTGGCGATGTGCTTCAGATATTCAATGTTAATTTCAACGGCGTAGACCAGCCCGCCGGATCCGACTCGCTTAGCTGCCTTGACTGTAAACCACCCCGAACCGGCACCCACATCGGCGACACTCGATCCTGGCTTAATTCCGAGAACATCCATTACCCGATCTACTTGAAGCCGGTCCGCCCTTTTCGGGTCTTCAAAAATCGAAAGGCTGCCTGAGTATGGATTAGTGGTCTGACGATCGATTCGATCGGTTGAGCGTTCATTGGTCTCTGACGATACGGAAGGCCTTGGGCTGGCGATCGAGTTGGCTGGTCGCGTCTGCTGATTTGCGACTGCGCATCCCAGGAGCGCAGTCGCTAAGTGCACACTCAAAACGCTCCGCAGCAGAAGATGTAAAAGGAGTCTACGCTCGCGGTTCCCTCTGTCTCTCACATTCATGATCTAGGCCTCGAGCGACGGTCGCGAACTTTCAGCCGCAAGGTCTTGTAACAAAAATGGGAAATCACTTCAGTAAACGCTTGGGGAAACTCTTCGTGCGGAAGGTGCCCACAGTCACGAAATACAATCAATCGAGCATTTTTAATCTCATCGTGCAATTGTTCTCCATAGCGCAGCGGCACTTCAGGATCATTTTCTCCCCAGAGCAAGAGTGTGGATTGCGTAATCCGATGCGCTTCGCGCTGAATTCGGTCGGCGTCCCAGCGCCGAACTGTGCGTATGATGGCTCTATGGGTCGCGGCAGTTCGCAGCGGCTGATAGCGCGCCTCAACCCTGTGATCGTCAAGCACCCAGGAGTGCCGATCATAGACTTGCTTCATGCGTCGCTTTAGTAGTAACCGCGAACCAAGCAACAGTGGGGAAAGAATGTCGCCGATCAACGGCGAACCAAACAGACGCATTAGCAAGTATTTGGTGGGGTCGTTATTCGTTACCGCCCCCACCAGCACCAGTTTTTCAACTCGTGCCGGATAATCCAGTGCAAGAGTGGCCGCTATCGCGCCACCATAGGAACTGCCGACGATGATAGCCTGGTCCAATCCCAGTTTATCAAGTAGGCGATCGATCATACGGGCCTGAGCGGTGATGGTGTAATCAAAAGCTCGCGGCTTAGCCGAATAGCCATAACCGAGGAGGTCTGGCGCAATAACCTGAAAACCCCCGGCAGCGAATTCAAGAAACACCTTACTCCATACGAGCGTGGAGGAAGCAAAACCGTGAATCAGAATTAGGGGCGGGCCGCTGCTGGGCCCTGCTTCCTGATAATGCACCCGCACACCATCTACTTCTGCGAAGCGCGAGTGGCCGGCATGGAAGACGATTCCTCGATTCTTTTCCCAATCCACGTCGCCTGGACGCGCGAGCAGTTTGATAGCCATCGCGAGAGTGGCTAGACCAGATAAGCCCCCTATTAAATAACCTTTCTTCATGCAGTAAGGTTTACATTCCGAAGTGGGAAGCACTGATTAACAATTAAAATTCTAACACTTTGGTATCACGACCCGCGGTTGTAGCAACTTACTTCCTTTATCATAGCAGCCCACAGCCAGAAGCTTTCCTTCATCGCGCATTCTGACGTTGTCTCCTTGAGCAGCGGCGCCATCGGAGTGGTGCGACACAGAAATGGCCATTCCCTGTCGTACGCGTTCTGCATCCCGCTTGCAAAGATCCACAAAAGGCATGCTCCGCAAGGCCGCGTCAGGCGTGAGAAGAATTGTTGCCAAGGCCTCTTCATCAACTTTACCTTTGAGTTGGTCAAGCGTCACCGCTGAAGTAATTGAGAAGTCCCCCGCCCGAGTTCGGCGCAATTCGGCCAGGTGGGCGCCGATACCCAGGCACTTACCTAAGGCTTCCGCAAGTGTGCGTACGTACGTTCCCGCCGAGCAAACGACTCGCACCGCAAGATCAACGGTGCCATCCTCATTGTCCTTCAGGAAAGGCCCAGCGCAACTCAGCGCTTCAAATTTGCGAACCTTGACGCGCACAGCTTTCCTTTCCACGGTCTCCCCAAGTCGGGCCAGTTGATAAAGCTTCCGGCCGTCGCGCTTTTTTGCAGAGTACATTGGCGGTATTTGATCAATCTCTCCGCATAAACTCTGAAGTGCCACTTCAATTTCCCGATTACTCCAGGTGAGTGGAAAACAGGTCCTTGTACCTTCGCTAGTTGCGGAAGTAGATTTTCCGGTGAGGTCGCCCGTGTCAGTTGAGTAACCAAACCGGACAACTGCGTAATACTCCTTCTCGGCCCCACTCAAGAACTGCGCTAGCCGCGTGGCCCCGCCCACAAGCACCACGAGAACGCCAGTCGCGAAAGGATCCAGAGTTCCAGTATGGCCTACCCGACGCTCGTGCAGTACCTGACGGACGCGAGCCACCACATCGTGTGAAGTCGAGCCCGCTGGTTTGTCGATAATCAAGATACCGTCCACGAAGTTATTTTAGATTTTTAATTCTTGATTTGCGATTCTCCGCGTACCCCTGCCCAGAACGGCACACTCCCAAGCACAGCTCAAACGCACGCGCGGTCGCCGGCTGTGCGCGCCGAGAATCCTCTTCGCTCGTTCGTTTCAGCCTTTGCTTCTGGAGTCGCGGCATGAAAAACTAGACGAAGATTCAGTCGATGCGAAGACTAAGACGTAAACCCACGAAGACTGAGGTCGGTGAAGCAGCTCCCAGCGCTCCTCTGACGTCCGAGGAGCGTCGCCACCGCGCATTTCAGCGCGCAATAAAGCTGCTGGCTACTAGGTCGCGGTCCGTAGCAGAGTTACGCGAACTGCTGCTGCAGACCAAGGGCGCGACCGTTAAGGTGGTAGAGGAGGTGGTGGCTAGATTGTGTGAATACGGGTACCTTGACGATGAACGGTTTTCTTTCGGTTACGCTTCTTTGAAGCTCCGGCAGAGACCGCTGGGCCGGCTGCGACTGAAGCGCGACCTCGCTATAAAGAAAGTTGACAAAGGTGTCATTGACGGGACCCTGGACCTGGTTTTTGCGGCAGTTTCCGAAGAGGAACAGATCGATCGGGCCATCGAGAAGCGCACGCGAGTACGGGGCCGTCCCAAAAACCGACTCCAGGCCAAGAGCCTGTTCGATCATCTGATGCGCCAGGGATTTCCCTACGAAATGGTCGCTGACAAGGTACGCGCTGCTTCTAAACCGGATCTTGACGAGGATATTTGAAAGTGCACTGGAGACGAAAAACACCCGCAAGCTCCTCGCACCCGCGGGTGTTTTGACGAAGCTCGAGTCGGAATCAGCGGGCGCATTAAGGTGCGCTGACTAAAAACACATCCCACGCCCAGCGTCCGACCTGAGCATCACGTAGGTCTTTAACTTTGGCTCGATAGCGGAACTGGTTACCGTATTGATCAGTGCGTTTCGATTGTTTGTAGTCTAAGTGTAAGGTCTTGAGGCCAAGTTGCGGCAACGAGTGTAGCTCGGACGGCTCTGAAATGCCGTTGTGGTTTGTGTCTTGCCATAGACGTAACGAAGATAGGCGAAGGAGGGTAGCAACAGCTTCCGTTGTTAGTGTAATTATCGGGGCAGCCGGAAAGTGGGTGAGCGCACCAGTCGGCATCCATACCGAACGCTGGGTCGTCGCAAAACTCAGGGCAACTAGCAGGTGGCGGACAGGTTTCGTCTCCACTTTGGCAATCATTGTCGATACCGTCTCCGCATATTTCAGGCCGCCCAGGATTGATGTAGTAGCCACTGCCCGGCGTATCGTTACAATCGGTACCGCCCAAGCACATCCTTATTCCGGAGGCCTACTGTGGAGGATTAGGACTGACGTTGACGTAGTAATCTGGATTAGTAGAAACTCACCAGCCCAAGCAATTCCGTCGTCAAAGATAGTAAACCCTGTCTCTATCTCGACTCGGCAGCATACTTACCTTCTATTGATTGGACTGCTTAGCTGAAATCTAAACTGTTTATCGAAACTTCTGCTCCGAGGTCTTTCATTAGCGGTTCATGACCTCGTACCTTCTTGTAAGGATTCGTGTCGAATGATTCATGAGGATGGTTAACATGAGTGAAGCTTCTTTGGAGCAGGACTCTTGCTAACGGTTGATGTCTTAGGCGTGTCCACGCTAGGCTCACTCAGGCTTGCTGGTCAAAGCTTCTTTAAGATTAAGAAAGAGTTTTCGCGTCTAGCAAAGAGTCTGGCAACATCGTTTGATAGTTGTCTGGATGTGTGCGAAGAGTACTTTGAGAAACCGGAGAATAAAGTGCGTTCTACCAAACCTGCGGCTACCCCGCCGCTTCTTTCTTGCTTTCCGGTTTCTTGATGCCAAATTTCTCAAGGCGATACTGCAGTGTCCGGAACGTCAGGCCCAGCAGTTTAGCCGCCTTGGTGATGTTGTAATCGGTTTGCTCCATCGCCTGGGTCAGCAGATCCCGCTCCACGTCTTCGAAACTGATTCCTTCAGCGGGTAACTTGAACGCTCCCTGGGCAGCGGGACGAGTCTCCTGCCTCAACTCAAGCGGTAAGTCTTCGACGGTGATCTGATCCCCTTCACAGAGCAGGATGGCCCGCTCGATGGCCGACTCGAGCTGGCGTACGTTGCCGGGCCAACTGTAGTCGACCATCAATTTTCTTGTCTCAGGCGTAAGTCCACGGACGAGTCGCGAGGTGTTGCGCGTATGCTTCCTTAAGAAGAAATCGATCAGCACCGGGATGTCATCGCGCCGTTCGCGCAAAGGGGGCACGTCCACCGACAGGACATTGATGCGGTAGTAAAGGTCATCCCTGAACCTGCCATCGGCAACCATCGCTCTCAGGTCCCGATTGGTTGCCGCGATCACGCGCACATCTATACTGATCTCGTGAGTTCCGCCAACGCGTCGAATCTTGCGTTCCTGCAGGGCCCGCAGCAGTTTTGCCTGCATGGCTACATCCAGTTCGGCGATCTCATCCAGGAACAGAGTGCCGTGATTGGCAAGCTCGAAGAGACCTTTTTTCTCAGCGTGCGCGCCGGTAAAGGATCCCTTTTCGTGGCCGAACAGCTCAGACTCAAGAAGGTTCTCACTGATTGCCGCGCAATTAACGGCCTGAAACACCTCCGTAAGTCTCGGTGGGGACTGGTTGTGAATTGCCCGCGCAACAAGTTCCTTACCTGTGCCCGATTCACCTCGAATCAGTACTGTTGAATTAGATCTGGCAACCTTGACGATCATCTTCTTGACGGTTTCCATCTTCGGGGACGCTGAGATTATTTCGGTATC
>JACCSP010000010.1 GCA_013812905.1 Pyrinomonadaceae bacterium | reverse complement strand
GGAATGTGAGGTTGAGATTGATTGATTGTGCTCCTGACAGGCAATCTTGAGGATCGTCTTCCATGTTGCGACCGGCAATCAGTGTCGTTATCCCAACGTTCAATCGCGCGGTGCTGGCCGTGCAAGCTGTGCAGAGCGTGTTTGCGCAGACCTTTTCCCCCTATGAAGTGATTGTGGTTGATGACGGTTCGACGGATAACACTAACGAAGTGTTGGCCGCTTTCAAGGGCGCGCCGAATTTTCGTTATCACTATCAGCCAAACAGCGGTCGCTCGACGGCGCGCAACCAAGGATTTTCGCTGGCGCAGGGCGACTTCATTCTCTTTTTGGATTCGGATGACCTGCTGTTTCCTGACGCTCTGGCGCAGCTCTACGGAGCCGCGCAAAATTCGGCGGCCGGCATGATTGTCGGGCAGGTACAATTTGCTGATGAGCAACTAAAAGAGTTGTGGCTGCTGAAACCGAGTCGTGAGACGTTTGGCCGGGGCCAGCTGACTTATCCATCGCTTATTACGGGCCGCTATTTTTTATTGCCAGGCGCAGTTTTGCTGCGCCGCGAGGTTCTCCGAAAAGTGGCTGGATTTGATCGCACTTTAGAGCCATGCGAGGACTATGATTTCTATCTCCGTATTGCTTTGATCTGTGAACTCACTTGCATCGAAGGGAAGGTATTGCAGTATCGGATGCACGGCGGCAACACGGACATGACGGAGATTTATGAGGGCGGCTTAAAGGTGGCGCGCCGCCACCTGCGCTTGCTCGCGGAATCTGAATCGATTCCAGCTTCTTTGCTCCGGGCCAGCCGTGCGAACTGGATGCTGAGAGTTGCAGATAACAATTACAACCTACGCAGGAATCTAGAGGCTCTCAAGCATTACCTCCGGGCCTTGATGTTGCAGCCTGCCCTTGTTTTTGATCTCCGGATCGGACGGCAGATCCTGGCGAGCCTGATCCCGGTTTCGCTCCGAGAGGGACTCAAATCCAGGCTGCATCCAAACAAAGGTCTGGCTGATCTCTGAACTGGTTTTTCCACCCAGCGTTGAGTTACCCTGACTATATAAATTAGTAAATTTAGTATTGCTTAGGACCGGATGATAACGAGGCATCCTACGATGAAGCAAACCGTTCTGATCACCGGGGGCACGGGTTTTCTAGGCAAGCGTCTGGGACTGGTTCTTAAAGACCACTACCACGTGGTACTCACTGGCCGCAACAACAAGCACAACATGGATGCGCAGCAGTTTACCGGCTGTACGACCCTACCGATGGACGTTACGAACATCGAGTCCATCCGCGACGTGTTCACCGAAGTCCGCCCCCAGGTGGTGGTGCATGCTGCCGCTACGAAGTACGTTGACCTGTCAGAACTGCAGCCTATGGAGTGTCTTGACATCAACGTGTTAGGTTCCCAAAATGTCGCGCGCGTTTGCGTGGAAAAAGGTGTCTCCACCGTTATTGGCATGTCCACCGACAAAACGGCGCCCCCCGTCGCTAATACTTATGGTTTGACAAAGGCTTTGATGGAGCGACTCTTCTGCGCGATGAACGCGAAAACCGAGACCACGCGCTTTGCCTGCGTCCGGCATGGCAACATCGCTTGGTCAACTGGCTCGGTCTTTCCGATCTGGAAAAGGATGCACGATTCCACAGGCATAATCGGCAGCACCGGACCTGATATGACCCGCTACGTTTCCAAAGTGGATGAAGCCGTGGCCCTGGTGATCACGGCAATAGAGAAAGTTGAGCAGGTGCAGGGGGCCGTGCTCTCACGCAAGATGAAAGCGGCGGTGATCAAAGACTTCCTTGAGGTGTGGATCCGATATAAGGGTGGCAGGTGGGAGCAAATTGAAGGGCGACCGGGCGAGCGTCCGCACGAGTATTTGATCGGCGAGCCGGAGCTGCCGTACACGCGTGAAGTCGAGTTTGGCGGCGTCCCGCATTTCATTATCAAGTTTAATGAGCTGGTCGCGCTTCCGCTGTCTGCCCCATTCTGTTCCGCCGATGCCGAGCGTTTGACGGAAGCCGAGATGCTTGACATCATCAACCATCCGCCGCTGGAGGAGCTATAAATCAGTGATTCGACACGCAATCATCATGGCCGCTGGGCGCGGCATGCGGATGGCCCCATTGACCGACGCGATCCCCAAACCGATGGCGCCTTATAATGGCACGACGCTAATCGCGCGCGGCATCTCGCGTCTCGCCGAGAAGATTGAGCACATCCATGTCACCGTCGGCTACAAAAAGGCGATGCTCGCGCAGCACGTCATCGAACATGGCGCGAGTTCCGTTTTCAATACCAACGGGCAGAGTAACTGCTGGTGGATTTATAACACGTTGCTCAGTCGTCTCGACGAACCGGTGGTCGTGCTGACGTGCGATAACGTGGTTGAACTGGATTTCGAGTTGTTGGAGGAAAACTACCTATCTTTGATATCTCCGGCGTGCATGCTGGTGCCGGTCCGTCCGATACCGGGCCTCGAGGGCGATTATGTCTTTCACGAAAACCACATCGTCAAGGAGATCAGCCGCCTGAAAAAAACTGAAATTTATTGCTCCGGCATTCAGGTGCTCAACCCTTACCGCCTCATTCAGATCACCCGCGAGGGCGACAGCTTCTATGATGTTTGGCATCAACTGATCGATCAGCAGCAGTTGTTTGTCTCCTCCGTCTATCCGAAGAAGTGGTTTGCGGTGGACACCGTCGAACAATTGACGACTTTAAACAGATCGCCTTTTTAATTCCTTCAGGAAAACATCGCCGAACGCGGGATCGTGATGACCGCACCGCAGCGCGTGTCAATTAGAGATGTCGGCGCCGCTTGCATCTGATGAGCGCATATCCTTTTTTTTCCGTTGTGATTCCTACCTATAACCGAGGGGCATTCATTGAAGCGACATTGCAGAGCGTGCTCAGCCAAACCTACCCACATTACGAGGTAATCGTGGTGGACAACTGTTCCACCGACAACACGAAGGAGTTGTTGCAACCTTTCATTCACGCCGGGCGGATAAGGTTCATTGAGCATGATCAGAATTATGAACGTGCGCGCTCGCGCAATACAGGAATGAATGCCGCGCGCGGCGATTTCGTGACGCTGCTCGATTCGGATGACTTCATGTATCCGGCCAATCTGGCCGATGCCGCCGAGTACGCTCGCGCGCACCCGGATATCAAGTGCTTTCACAATCTCTACGAGTTTGTGGATTCGCAGCGCAATGTATTGCGCCGCTATCCGATGCCCTCACTTAAGAATCAGCTCAAGGCAATCGCCAGTGGAAATTTCATGACTTGCATCGGCGACTTTATCCACCGCGAGATTTATCAGCGTTACCAGTTCGACACGAGACAAGAGCTCACCGGCGGGGAAGACTGGGAGTTCTGGTTGCGTGTACTGGCCGATTACAGACTCGGTCGGATCGAGAAGGTCAACAGCGGCATTTTGCAGCACGAAGGGCGCAGCGTTAATAATCAAAGTCTGGTCAGTATGAAGATCGGTCTGGAATACCTCAGCGTTAAATTAGCCACCGACGCGCATCTGTTTGAAGTCTATCGCCAATACTTACAACGGATCCGCGCGAACTCGCTCTTGTACTTGGCGATTCTGGCTAACACCGGAGGGCTGTTCGGCGAGGCGCGAAAATATCTAACCGAAGCCGTCACTATGGACTTCCGTATGTTGGCAAACCCGCGTTTCTGGCGTGTGGCGCGACGAGCATGCTTAAGATTGCAACCGAAGGGAGCTAACCGGACGATGGCTTCCGGCGAAACTGAGTAGGAAATATGCAGATACACTTGCTCGACGTGCTGGCCTGCCCGCAATGTGGCGGGAAACTGACCTGCACAGCGACCGAGATGGACAGTGTTGGCGAAGTGTCGAGGGGCCGTCTTTATTGTGTAAGCGGGGCCCACCAGTATCCCATTGAAGACACCATCCCACGCTTTGTACCGCGCGACAATTATGCTGCGTCGTTCGGGTACCAGTGGAACAAGTTCAAGTTGGAACAGCTCGATTCGGCGAACGGCACGAAACTTTCAACGGCGCGTTTTTACTCGGAGACCGGGTGGACGAAAGACTGGCTCAAAAGTAAGTGGATACTAGATGCGGGCTGCGGCGCGGGTCGTTTCCTTGATGTCGTCGCAGATAGCGAAGCGGAAGTCGTCGGGTTAGATATCAGCAGCGCGATTGATGCCGCGCGCGTTAATCTCGCCGGACGCAAGAACGTCCACTTGGTGCAGGCTAGCATTTATCAACTTCCCTTTCGTCCCGGCGTGTTCGACGGCTGCTACTGCATCGGCGTGGTCCAACACACGCCTGATCCGCAGCAGACGATGCGGACGCTGCCTCGCGTCCTACGTCCAGGCGGGCGCATTGCCATTACAGCCTACGAGCGTAAGCGATGGACTATGCTCCATGCCAAATACCTGCTCCGACCTTTGACGAAACGAGTGGACAAACAGAAATTGCTCTCAGGGATCAATGGCGCGATGCCGATCCTGTTTCCTTTAACGAATGTGTTGTTTCGATTGCCGCTGGCCGGACGCCTTTTTAAGTTCGCCATCCCCGTCGCCAACTATGTGCATGAGGGCTCGCTGACACCGCAGCAGCGCTACGATTGGGCAATTCTCGATACCTTCGACATGCTCTCTCCGCAATATGATCAGCCGCGCACGCAGCAAGAAATCGAACAGGCCTTGTCCGCCGAGGGAGTCGGGGAACTCAATCGCCTCCCCAATTCCGGAGTCAACATAGTGGGAGTGAAAAACGGAGCGGGTCAGGAACGCATCTGAAGCGGTTCGGCGTTTGTCGCTATCTGACCCGGGCGTTGTGTGTCATGTCCATACGGACACTCTACCTTTGCTATTTCGGCCTGCGCGAACCGCTGGTGCAGACTCAGGTATTGCCGTACTTGCGACAACTCGCCGCCGCTGGAATCAGGGTTCACTTGCTCACCTTCGAGCCGCGACTGCGCGAGAATTGGAGCGAGGATGGCAAAACGAAGCAGCGAGAGCGACTGGCAGCGGGTGGCATCAGTTGGTACTGTCTGCCGTATCATAAAAGTCCTTCAGTCCCGGCAACCGGTTACGACATCGTGGCCGGGGCGCGTTTCGCCGTTCGACTGGCGCGCCGCGAAGGCCTCGATGTGCTGCACGCGCGAGCGCATATTCCCATGGCAATGGCGCTCCTGGCAGCAAAGCGTCTGCCGGAAGTGCGCATCATCTTCGACATCCGTGGTCTGATGGCAGAAGAGTACGCGGATGCCGGAGTCTGGCGCGAGGGGTCGCATGCCTTCCGGGCGGTAAAAAAGTTGGAGCGCAATGGCCTCAGGCGTGCGGACGGAATCGTAGTTTTGACACGGCGAATGCGCGACTGGCTCGTCGACGCGGGGTTGGCGGCGGCGGAGAAGATCGAAGTGATTCCGTGCTGTGTAGACCCGTTGCACTACCAGTTGGGCGAAGAACCAGGCAAAGTTGAGAAGGCCGCGACGAACGATGCGGAGGCTCGTTTTGAATTGGTGTACGCAGGTTCCGTGACGGGACTGTACATGCTCGAGGAGATGGGTCGATTCTTTTTGGAAATACGCGCGCGGCGCGCCGACGCATTCTTCCGCGTCCTGACGATGTCGTCTTCGGAGCAGGCCGCATCGGTCTTACGGCGCGCCGGACTGAGTGACGAAGACTTTCAAGTTACCGGCGTGCCCGCAGCCGAAGTGCCCGCGTTTCTCGGTCGCGCGCGGCTGGGCGTCTCATTCCGCAAACCGACGTTTTCGCAGATTGCGGCCTCGCCAACTAAGATTTCCGAATACCTCGCCGCTGGCCTGCCGGTCGTGACTACCCACGGTATTGGCGACACCGACCACCTGGTCGAAGGGGAGCGAATTGGTATAGTTGTCAGAGGCTTCGATCCCGGCGCTCTGTCACGTGCGGCTGACGAAACGCTGGCTCTCGCCGACGAGTCCGACATCGCCGCGCGTTGCCGCGAGACTGCCCAAAGGCATTTTGATCTAGCCGACATCGGCGGTGTGCGTTATTTGAACGTCTATCGCCTTCTCGAGCGTAAAGCTGCTCGCGGCGGAATAGGTTTTGTGGCGAGGGGCAACCAAAGTACTCAAGAATGACACCAAGACTGGGTGAACCGAGTGCGAAATGAGGGGCAGAGGATGCGAACGGTTTTTCTGATACTGGCGGCGGCGATCCTGTTGAGCGGCTGCGTGATGGCCACCTCTTTCGCAGGCGCGCAAATCAGAGGCCGACAGGGCACGCGTGTCGCGAATGACTTTCCAGGCGCTGACCTCGGCGCGAAGATCAACGCCGCGGATCGCGACTTGGGCACGTCGCCCGGGGAGATTCTCGTCAAAGGCGGGGGCACCATCTCCACCCAGGTCATACTTAGCCCCGGACATACGCTCCGTTTCTCACCGGGGACTTACAGGCTTGGAACGGCGCTCCTGTGGGAGGGCGCCTTCCTGCTCAAGTCGGGCGCGGGCGTCATTGGCTCCGGCTGGGACACAATCATCGTCGAGCCTGCGAAGACCGGCTGGACCGTCTTCCAGTCTTTCAACGACATCCGCCTGCAGCCTGCGCACAGCGGCACGGACTCGGACATCCACATCTCGAACCTGCAGGTCAAGGGCGCAAATCCTGGAGTTGACGGGGGCGTGCGCCAGACCGTCTCGCTTGGCAATTGCCACCGCTGCCGGGTTGAAAACCTATGGCTTAACGGGACGGGCGTGATCGGCGTGCAGGCGGGCGGCAGTCCCTTCGGGGGAAACTACGCCCAAGACGTGACCATCCGGAGAAACTTGTTCACCCGCGTCGCCACCCAGGCGGTGGCCGTCGTCAACGGTCGCGACGTGAAAATTGACGGCAACACTTTCAAGGATTCGGGACGCTGTTGCCTGCAGGGCATGACCGCGATTGACCTTGAGCCTAACGACCCGAGCGATATCATTCGTAACATCGAGATCACGAACAATACTATTGACTCGACTAACTCCAATTTTATCCACGGCAACGGTATCCTTGTCCAGAACGGCGTACGAACGCGCGGGTTCGGCCCCGTGCTGGTCAAAGACAACACCGTCATAGGCGGCACTCTTATCCCCAATAGTGCGGGCAATGTCGCCAACGGCATTTACATAACGGCGTTCACGCAGGACGTGAAAGTCATAAACAACACCATAAGCCGAGTAGCGCACAGCGGCATTCGTTTGGAAAATACGACACGCAACTATATCTCCGGCAACAAGCTGATTTCTACCGGCACGGGCGGCATCCTCTCCTTCGAGATTACCAACACAACTGATTCGCAAATCTTCAACAACGTCGTCATCGTTGACCCGAACTCACCGCTCGGCAATGAAGTTATCCAGGAGGCCGGCACCTCCGCCCGCAATTCTTACAAGGGGAACACCGGTAGCAAAGGCTCGTTGGCCCCTAACATCATCCGACCTTAACACCTGCGTATTGGCTCTCGAGAGGAAGGCTTCGGACTGCTTTTTCAGCCGCGAAAAACGCGCGGAATTTCATTTTAGGCAGAAGGGCTTCCCAAACAATTGATCCGATAAGTGGTCAGCTAGCTTCGGAGCCGGCACTCCTCAATCTAGCAAAGTGACTGGCCGTTTACTTGGTCGGGTGATTTTGTCAAAATGCTTTCGCACGCGTGTTTTGGAGCCGCTCAGGCACCCAAACGCCTTAAGAAAAAAGCACTTAGGTCACTGGCCTGGGCACCCTTCGTATTCTGGAAGAGATTGGCAAAAGCGGAGTTAAATCTAAGTTCCAGCCGGCGAGCAGCCCGGAGATGTTGGGTCGTGATGCCCTGCTAACTTTTCCACACATTAAGACTATTAAGCCAGTTATTCATCAAGCTACCTGGCGGACCAGTTTCTGCGTTGACCGTCTAGCTTTGGTTCTAACCTCAAAATGCACTATCACCTTATAGGAATCTGCGGTACAGCAATGGCTGCCTTGGCCGGGATGCTTCAGATAAGAGGGCATCGCGTCACCGGCTCAGATGAGAATGTGTACCCACCAATGTCTACGATGCTTGAGTCGCTCGGCATCCCGGTGAGCCAGGGCTATAGCCCTGAGCATCTGCGGCTCACTCCTGATTGTGTAATTGTGGGGAATGCAATTCCGCGAGGGAATGCCGAGGTAGAAGAAACGCTGAGACTAAGGCTCGTCTATCGTTCACAGGCGGAAGTGGTCAAGGAAGAGTTTATCCGCGGCCGTCGTTCCCTGGTCGTTGCCGGCACTCACGGCAAGACCACGTCCACGAGCATCGCAGCCTGGGTCATGGACCAGGGAGGCCTGGATCCCACCTTTCTGATCGGCGGAGTCGCCCAGAATTTCGGAGTTAGTTTCCGAGTCACTGACAGCGAATACGTTCTCATTGAAGGCGATGAATACGACACTGCGTACTTCGACAAGGGGCCGAAGTTCATGCACTACCTGCCCGAAATCGGAATCGTCAACAATATCGAATTCGATCATGCGGATATTTATTCTGATCTGGCTGCGGTGAAGCTTGCTTTCCGTCGGTTTATTAATCTAATTCCAGCCAACGGGCGGGTGATCGCCGGATGGGACAGCGCCGCCGTGCGTGAAGTTGTCGCCTCAATAGGTACCAGGCTCTTCACTCAACTCGAAACATTCGGCACCAGCGAAGATTCGAAATGGCAGATTCGCAATACAAATTACGAAGGCGAGATGTCCAGCTTCACAGTGTTTCGGGAAGGTAAGCAGTGGTGCCATTTTCAGACGCCGCTGATTGGCGAGTTCAACTTGCTCAACTCCCTCGCAGTAATTGTCGCAGCCGACGCCTGGGGTCTTGAACGTGATTCAATAGCGGCGGCGCTGGCAAGCTTTAAGAATGTCCGACGACGCGCCGAAATTCGAGGCCAAGAGCGCGGCGTAACAGTAATCGACGATTTCGCACATCATCCTACCGCAGTGCGGGAAACTCTTCGCGCATTGCGCAATAAGTATCCAAAGCAACGTTTGATCGCGGTCTTTGAGCCTCGTTCATGGTCCTCGCGACTGGCAGTCTTCCAGGATCAGTACGCCCAAGCCTTCGAGCCCGCCAACTACGTGCTGATTGCAAATGTTTTTAACAGTGGAAAAGTGACAGAGAAAGGACGCGCGCTTAATACCGACCAGCTAATTGGGGATATTGCAAAACTCGATAAGCCGGCGTTCGCCTTGCCAGGGGCTGACGAAATAATCGAACAACTAATTCCTGAGCTGCGCGAGGGCGATGTCGTCGCTATCATGTCTAACGGTGGCTTTGGCGGGATTCACGAGAAACTCCTCGCTGCCCTAAAAACATGAGCTAATTCGCTTCGAGCGGGCTTATTTAATCCTCGCACGGGGCTGGTCTTCAGCTTCCGGTTCGACCACCAGCAAGGGACGCGGCAGACCTTTCACACCTTGGCCCTTTTCCGGGGCCATTTCGACGTGCGATGACAGCACCCGTCGAATCCGCTTGGGCAACAATTTTGGCAGTCATCTGGGCCATTGCCTCGATGAGTTCGACCACGTCTCCTCCACCCTTCCAGTGCTCTCGCACGACGCGCGCGTCAGTACGATCAACAAGTCGCAGCAGGGTGGCAGCAATCAGATAGGCGTCGTCAATCTGGCCCACGAATGGAAGCATGTCCGGTATCAAATCAAGGGGAACGATCGCATAGATAACAGCGCCGGCAACGAGGGCTTTTTCGGTTGTTGGGACGCGTGAGTCAGTCATCAGACGTACGCATAAAAAAATCATGTTGGGAATGAACATCAGAAGATTTTTCATGCGCCGGCGTGCTTGAAGAGGTGACATCATTTTCTCCCAAACTTAGAAGTGTTGTGGCTGACAAAAACGATTCAAGTGGACCTCTAAACTTAACACGACTCTGACGCGACTCAAACAGGCATGATCCCAAAGAAGAGGCCCAAGCCACGCTCATTTGATGGGCCACTTTGATCTTCCTGCGGTAGAAACTGGGTCCAAGCACTTCCTCAAACACTTGTTCTCTCATTCCGAGTTGGTTAGACTCACATCTTCGGTGTCGCTCTGTTTCGCGTTCATCCGCGTGAATCTGCGACTACGGATCTCTCGGCTTAGCTTCATCTTATGGACGTACTCGAACGAATCCGGCAGCGCGCCGCCGGAAATCTGCAACACATTGTCCTGCCCGAAGGCAACGACCCGCGCACAGTAGTAGCCGCGTCTGAATGCTCTCGAAATGGCATCGCGCGAATCACGCTGCTGGGCGATGATTCCACTATCCGAGAAACGGCGGAACGGGAGCGCGCCAATCTCAGTGGTGTTGAAGTAATAGACCACAAGCGCGCGTCTGACTTCGATAAAATGGCGTCCTATTTTCACGAATTGCGGCGCGCTAAAGGCCTGATGGCTGACGAAGCTCGTACCATGCTCGGGGATCCACTCTATTACGGAAATTTAATGGTGCGACTCGGCAAAGCTGACGGCTCAGTGGCCGGAGCCACCAACACCACTTCCCACACCGTGCGTGCCGCACTTCATTGCATCGGCGTTCGTCCTGGATTCAAGCTAGTATCGAGTTTTTTTCTGATGGCCCTCGGAGACAGTAGCTTCGGACATAATGGCGCTCTAATCTTTGCCGACTGCGGGGTGGTCATTGAGCCCACGTCCGCCGAACTCGCCGAGATTGCGGTGACCTCAGCGGATTCATGCCGCGCGCTACTCGGAACTGAACCACGTGTTGCCATGCTCTCGTTTTCAACCAAGGGCAGCGCCGAACATCGGTTGGTCGACAAAGTGGTGGAGGCCACTAGAACCGCAAAAGCCCGGGCGCCGGAAATCATTATCGATGGTGAGTTGCAGGCCGATGCGGCGTTGGTGCCGTCTGTTTCAGGTTCAAAGGCCCCCAGTTCCGCCGTTTCCGGCCGGGCTAACGTTCTAATCTTTCCCGACCTTCAGTCTGGCAACATAGCCTATAAACTCACCGAGCGATTGGCGGGCGCGACGGCCATTGGGCCAATTCTTCAAGGACTGGACAAACCGGCCAACGACCTCTCGCGAGGATGCAAGGCAGAAGACATTGTGGATGCTGTGGCCATCACTGCGGTACAGTCCCAGGCGCGAAAATCATCGGCTTGACGATTTACGGCAACACCCGGGCGCCTATTTCTGCATCAAACTCTCCGATTTCCCATTCTGTAGGGCAGGGCTGTTTTGATATATCCACGAGCGACACTGATTATTCTGCTCGTTTTTGTCCCAGGGATTTCTGTCTTCGCCCAGGCAACGCGCCAACCTACACCTTCACCAGTTCCTACTCCCCCGAACCAGGAACAGGAGCCAATCAAAGTCTTTACCGAAGAAGTACGTTTACCCGTCATCGCTGTAGATCAATATGGGCACTACGATCCCACGCTCGAGATTGACGACATACTCGTCCTTGAAGATGGGGTGGCCCAGCAAATCAGGAGTATTCGTCGTCTCCCCGCAAACGTACTACTCGTTCTGGATACGGGTGGTGAAGTAGGGGGATTGGCAGGGATGTCGAAACGCACCGGACTGACGCGCGACGTTGCCATCCAACTGCTGAACGATCTTCAAGACGGTGCTCTGATCGCGGTGATGCAATACAGCAACTCTGTCGAGGTGGTTCAGTCGTGGACGAGAGACAAGCAAGCTGTGCTTAAGGTACTCAAAACAAAGCTATCTTCAGGCAAACGTTCGCGGTTCTCAGATGCGGTAGCCGCGGCGGCCCGGCACTTGGGCGATCGGCCCGAAGGAAGCCGCCACGTTGTGTTCATAACGGACGGTGTCGACACTCCGGGCGGAAAAACTGACCGCGCGGAAGCTTTCAAACGATTGGCTGCCGCTCGAGCCACAGTTCATATCATTAGCTACACTGAATTCGTGCGGCAGAAGAAAGAAGGCAGGCCCTCTTCAGTTACTGGTGGCCAGTTACCGCCAGCTTCAGATCCCATTACGGCGACCGACCCAACCTTGCCACCCGGGACAACTCGCAATCCCTCGTTCGGAGTGAGCATAAGATTCGATCCGGCGATCCGACGGCAGCGCAAGGCCTACGAAGCCGATATCAAAAAAAGCCAGCAGGTCCTCACGGCTGTTGCCGAGGAAACCGGTGGACGGATCTTCTTGCCGAAGTCTAGTCAGGAAATGATTACCCAGGCGAAAGATGCCGCGCGCGAAATCGGCGCGGAGTATGTAGTGACTTATCGACCGAAGCGACCGCTTACGTCTTCCCGACAGGGTGAATACCGCCGCATCGAAGTCGCTTCTCGCAGAGTAGGACTGAGTGTGCGTTCCCGACGAGGATACGTGGTGCCGGAGCGGAATGAATGAGAGATCGATGACTTAAGGCGGGAGCCGTTTTTGTATGGAGAAAAATTTTGCCGCGGATATAATAAGGAACTAATGACTTTGTTGGCCGAGCTGACTTGTATACAGTTCTGATCGCGTGATTCCGCGTAAATTCGCGACCCATCCCTGCTTAAATGACTACAGCTTCCAGGCGAGATTCCAACTTTTCTACCATCCGCAGCACTTCAAACTCGTCATGCTTTGTGAGCAAGGACTGTCTATGCAATTCGTCCCAGTCGTTTTGCGGAACTCGATGAAATGCTTCGACCACCATCGGGTCAAACTGCCTTCCAGCCCAGTCGTCTAATTCCTGCGCGGCTTCCTGATATGACTTACCGCGGCGATAGACCCGATCGCTCGTAATTGCATCAAAGGCATCAGCTACGGCGAAGATGCGAGAGCAAACGTCGATCTCTTCTTCACATATCCCCAGTGGATAGCCCGATCCATCCCATTTTTCATGATGTTGGGCTACAACCCGGGCTGCTCCTTCCAGAAATTCGATGCCCCGCAGTATTTGCTGACCGTGCATCGGGTGCTCGCGCATTTTCACCCACTCCTCCTCAGTCAGCTTTCCGGGCTTGCGCAAGATCGAATCCGGCACGCCAATCTTGCCGATGTCATGCAGCAGCGAGCCAAACTCCAACGCTTTCAGCTTTTCGCTGGGTAACCCGTACTCTCTACCCAAGCGCAAACTGTAGGTTACGACTCGTTCCGAGTGGCCATGAGTCTCGGAGTCTCTCGTCTCCAGTGCAGACGTCAAGGCCCGCAACGTTGAGCGATACGCGCCTTCCAGTGAGTTGAGTGCCCGGTCAAGTTCCGCAGTGCGTTGTTCGACTAACTCTTCGAGGTGATCATCGTAGCGCTGTTTAGCAACAATCAGTTCATAGTGTTCGAGTGCACGCTTTACAACTGCCTCCACGTGGCGGAGGTCAAAAGGTTTCATCAAGTAGTCGAAGGCGCCCAATCGCAATGCGCCGATCGCGCTCTCAACCGTCTGCATGCCGCTGATCATCACCACAACTGTGCTGGGTGAAATACGCTTAACGAACGGAAGCATCTCCAGTCCGCTCATTCCGGGCATGGTGATGTCGCTGATGACTAATTGAAAGTTGCTTTCGGCTAACCGCGCGAGCGCGTCCTCTGCTGAACCCACTTTCTGGCAGTCGTGTTCAACGCTGAGGAGATCGCTTAGGACTTCAGTTATCTCAAGCTCGTCGTCGACGATGAGAATTCGTGACTTCAAGTCACATAACATTTTTACAACTCCTGAATCTGCAGGATGCAATGGTAGAACTCAACCCCAATTGGTAGGAATTTCGGAGGCTAGATTGAAGAACGGATTGCGGCGTCGTTGAAATCAGGAAAATCCTGCGTCGCAGGGCAGGTTCAGGAATTCTACAGATTTTGTTGGCTCATGGCAAACATCTTTTATTGGTCGAGAAAAAAACGCCTATTTAAGGGGACTTGCCGTGGGAAAGGAAGCGGAGACGCTGCCAAAACACGGAAGAGCGCCCCCGGAGTTAAGAAACTGCGGGCCGCGCGCTTCTTGGATTAATTCGGTAACGCTTTAGTACCGAGCACCCCGCCGGCGCTTACGAATTCCGTAGGTATAGACGGCGGCGCCCCCGCCTCCAGCTGCAGCTCCAATGGCTGCGCCCTTCCCGCCACCGGCGATTCCGCCGACGATTGCACCAACACCCGCACCCCCTGCGGTCGTCAACTTATCTCGATGTTTCTGCCAGAAGCTTCGCCCATGCTTATGTCCATCACCTACACAACTTGAGTGCGTGTGAGTGACATTGCTATGCCGGTGCCTCAATCTGCCGCAGGTTCTAGCGAAAACGGGGACCGCCAAAAGCATAAGCATAGTAAACGTTAATAAAAGACCAAGTTTCTTCTTCATGGTTATTCCTTTCGAAGCAAGTTTTTAAGTGGGAGAGGAAATAGAAGGCTAACCGGGGCCGGGTAGTATTCTATTCTTATATCGATAACTTGTCGAGCAGCATGGTTAGGGACGGCGTTGGGCCGCACTGGTTGCGCCGTAGAGCAACAGGCCTTATTATCCCCCACGCGACGCCGGAGTGGCGAAATTGGTATACGCACCAGACTCAAAATCTGGCGAGGTCAAACTCATGTCGGTTCGAGTCCGACCTCCGGCACCATCAGCACAATTCATCGTAACAGCAATACAATAAGTTTCACGCTATGCGGCTGCCGTGAGACTTCGTAAAATTCTCGTAGCACCCGTCCACAGAACTAGATCTACTCCCGGCTGGTCCCCTAAATCCGACCTCGAAACAGACAATAATGGTAGACAGCAATAGCAGGAGCTTCCCGAGTCGCAGAGTGGCATGGCTAACGCTGGCAGTGATCACTGGCGCCAGTCTGGCTGTAGTTCTTTTTCCGGTTTGGGTCATTCATCCTTTTAGACCGCAATCTCAAAGAGGCCTAGAATTGTCATATGCTATGCGCCGCTGGTCTCCGCTGATAACGATTATGACTGCTGTTGGTACCTTTGTTTTATCAGGGTGGATCTGGAAGCACTCTCGCCGCTGGTGGCGTAAAGCGATCCTGGTACTGGTGCTCGTACCTGTCCTAGCTGCCGCCTGGTTTGCCCGGCAGAATCATTTCGAGTGGATGTTTAATCCGCTTGCTAATGCAGCTTACGTAAAGACAAGCGAAGCCGGATTCGTAGCCGACAACGACGTTGTCATGGCGATAGAACTCAATGAAGAAGGCGCGGCCTATCCGGTACGGCTGATGGCTTACCATCACATAGTCCAGGACATCGTGGGCGGCACACCGGTAGTCGCTACGTATTGAACGCTATGTCACACCGGTCTGGTGTGGGAAGCAAAAGTAGGCGGGCGTCAACTTCACTTTCAACTCGCCGGTATCAACAACCAGAACTTCATCATGCGCGACCAGGAAACAGGATCATGGTGGCAACAGGTCACTGGCGAAGCGATTCTCGGCCCGCTCAAAGGTCAACGCCTGAAACCCGTGTTTCATGAAGAGCTGACCTTCGCCACCTGGAAGCGGGAGAAACCTCAGGGACGGGTGCTGAGACCTGATGAGGGGATAGCTCGGTCAGGGCAGTATGCTCCAGCCAATTGGGAGGAGAATATGGCCAGCGTCCCTGTGGCGACGTCTCAGATTCTCGATAAATCGCTCGAACCTCGGACACTCATTATCGGACTTACCGTCAATGGAGTTTCGAAAGCTTATCCCTACGACGCCGTGGTCAGACAAAGCCCGATAATGGATGATTTGGGCGGCCTCCCCATCTTCGTAGTAGTTGGGGATGACAAGCGATCTGTGCGCGCCTTTGAGAGAACTGTGGACCTTCGCAAATTAGAGTTTTTTGTAAAGCCAGGGTCGTCCCAATTCGTGCTCGTGGATGCGGAAACTGGCAGTGAGTGGGACTTTACCGGCCATGCCATCAGCGGCCCACTCAGTGGACGACAACTGAAAAAGGTTGCCGTACTTAGCGACTATTGGTTCGACTGGAAAGCCTACCATCCGAACACATTTATTTATGAACTCGGTGACCGTTAGCAGAAAACAATGAACGTGCGTGGGCTGCGGCGTCTAGCGATACTCGCATTCCTATTTCCGAAAAAGATGTAAGATAATAGTAAACTTTTTGTCAATCGGTGCGGACGGGAAGACTCTTTATGAAAAACTTGAGAAAGTACTTTGTCGCTGTATTGGTGGCGTTCTTTCTTGCTTGTTGGGTGCCCCTGCTAGGCGTGGCTCAAGATTCCGCGACTATACTTGTGGGCACCGAACTCTCGAAGGTCGTACCACCTGGATTCTATTTTCAAGGTCAGACCGCTCCGACGCAAATGCGCAATGTCGCTGCCGCGCGTTTTGGTAGGAACCATTACGTGATAGCTGGCCTTGTGGATACTTCCGGCTATGCCGCAGATGTTCGGGCCAAGTACGAGGGATTTCTTATTACTGACACGCCCATTAGCATCAACGGCTCTGATCTTGGGACAGGCGCCTACGGATTCGGTTTTACCGATGACGGAAAATTGAGTATTCTCGATCTGGCGGGCAATCAGATTGTCTCGGTTTCCACGACGAAGGACGGCCAGATAAAGCGACCGCGCCCACTTATGATGGTCAAGTCGGCCGGCGCAGTTCGGCTGTATAGCGGCAAAGACTACGCAGTAATAGCGGTCAAATAAATAGGATATTCGGCTCGCAAATCAATCGCACAACGAATTCGCGCAAGGAAATTATTGAGACAGACGTAATTGGCCGCGGAATAAGATCCAGCGCGGTTCAGGACTAGCCATCGCTTTTCTCCTAATTTCTATTATGAGATGGGCAATAGATTTGTTTCTGGATTGATCGCTGGTTAGGACAAGATAGGATTCCATGAATTCGGCGCGCCTTCGGGTTCTTATTCACTTAACCATCCTGCCCCTGCTTACCGCAGTTTTACCAAGCAATCCTATCGTTCGGTCATCCCAGAGTGAACAGAAAGCCGCGGAAAACTCTTTGACCTTTGCCAGGCGCGAGGAGGGCTACCGAGCAAATAATCTCGGTGTGGCCTTGCTAGAGCAGTACAACGCGAAAGAGGCTGCGGCGTCGTTCAGTCGAGCGTTAGAGATCGATTCGAATCTAACCATAGCGCGCATCAACTTGAGCATCGCGCTGTATTACCTATCGGACTCTGCTGGTGCGGTTAGAGAGGCGCAAAAGGTGGCAGCTCAGATTCCCGAGCGGCCACACCCTCACTATATGCTTGGTCTTGCTGCACGAGCGCAAAACCGTCTAGACGATGCGCTCGCCGAGTTTCAAAAGGTGCTGGCAATCGATCCGAAAGATGCGGCAACGAATGTCAATGTCGGCCAGCTCTACGTTCAGCAGAAAAGGTATACGGAGGCGGTTGCCGCATTTCGCAGGGCAATTAGCGCGGAGCCCTACAACGAAACGGCACTTTATAACCTGGGATTACTGTTGACGCGCACCGGCGCCAAAGAAGAAGGACAGCAACTCATCCAGCGCTTTCAGCAGTTTAGGCGGAGCGGCGCAGGTCGGGGCCTCGGCACGAACTACCTTGAGCAGGGAAGATATGCGGAAGCAATTGTTTCAACTGGCGGGGAGGCAGAACTCCTCGATCGCGTCACGCCTGATGTGAAGTTCGTTGATGCGACCGCCGCAATGCTGGCGACACCAGCGGATCCGAGAAGTTCCGGACGAGTGGCCTCGCCTGAGTACCTTTTAGGCCTGATCCTGAAACCTGGCGACATGAGCGATCCGACAAGGAGTGACTTGATTAAATACGAGATCGCCGCTCGTCTGGGTGGCAATCTAGTGCCACTTGACTACGACGGTGATGGTGATCTCGATCTGTTTGTTGTTACCCCAACCTCACAACGCCTCTATAGAAATAATGTTGGCAGGTTTATTGATGTGACAGGGACCTTAGGTGGTATTAGCGAAAATTTCAAAGGCGTCGGAGTCGGTGCAGTGGCAGGTGATTATGATAATGACGGCAAGCCAGATCTCTTCGTGATTCGTTACGGCAACGTCTCGCTCTTTCATAACGATGGAAACGGTAAATTTTCTGATGTAACAGCCGAGATGGGATTCCCCGTGTATCCCTTCCTGCCTTCGTCCGTCGCTTTCGTTGATGTGGACCACGATGGAGATCTGGATATCTTCATTGCGGGCCTGGCCGACCTGACCAAGGCACCTCAAGCTTCTGGTACCGGTGGCGACAGGGGAGCTATCAAATTTCCGACCGATTTTGCAGGCGCCCCCAACATGCTCCTGCGCAACAACGGCGTTACGTTCACAGATATAACCGTAAAAGCCAAAGTTGCCGGTTCATCAGGTCATGCCGTCGCAGTCGTGCCCACCGATTACGACAACCGCCGGGATGTTGATCTCCTTGTCGTCAACTATGGCGCAGCACCGGAACTTTTCAGCAATCAGCGCGATGGATCGTTTAGTTCTGTAACGCCCGACGTGGGTTTAGACGTGCCTGGCTACTATACCAGCGTGGCTGCGGGCGATATCAACAAAGATGGGTACACTGATTTCTTCTTCAGTTCCGATCTAACCAACCTTTTAAAATCAGAGAGTGTAACTGAGGCGACGGTGGGAGGCCTGTTTGCGATGAGTGATAGCCGGGGCAGGTTTATCTTAAAGCCAGGCCCCATTGGGGGAGGGTTGGCTGCTTCAGCGCAGTTTTTGGATTACGACAATGACGGCCTGCTTGATCTCGTGGCCGTTTCAAGCAAAGGCGTGCGCATATGGCGCAACCTTGGTAACGACTGGGTGGACGTCAGCGAGTTCGCCTTAGCAAAAGAGTTAGCCC